>NZ_JBVVPQ010000028.1:37500-45119 GCF_055811695.1 Bradyrhizobium sp. MI1.3
GGGCCCGACCCATTCGGCGGCATCGAGCGTGCCCTTCTCCAGCGCGGGATAGATATCGCCCGCCGCGATCTGCTGCGGCACGCCGCCGACCTTGGCGATGATCGTGCCGGCAAAACCGCCGACCCGGAATTTCAGTCCCTTGAGATCGTCGATCGACTTGATCTCCTTCCGGAACCAGCCGCCCATCTGCGCGCCGGTCGACCCGGTCGGAATGCCGATGGTGTTGTATTCCTTCAGCAGATTGTTGATCAGGTCCTGGCCACCGCCCCACTGCAGCCACGAAATGTGCTGCCGCGTGTTCAAGCCGAACGGCAGCGACGTGCCGAACGTGAAAGCGGGGTTCTTGCCCCAATAGTAGTACAGCGCGGTGTTGCCCATCTCGACCGTGCCGTTTGCGACGGCGTCGAGCACCTGCAGACCCGGCACGATTTCGCCGGCGGCGAATGGCTGGATCTGGAAACGATTGTCGGTGATCTCGGCAACGCGCTTGGCGAAATATTCGCAGCCGCCGTAGAGCGTATCCAGCGCCTTGGGCCAGCTCGCGGCGTATCGCCATTTGATCTCGGGCATCGACTGCGCGATCGCTGGCGCAGCGACGGCACTTGCGGCCAAGCCCAATCCGCCTGCCGTCAGGAATTTACGACGTTCCATGCGCTTCCCTCCGCTAAGTCGATGCTTCGACCAGGGAACGATCTTGGTGTCGTCTTGTCTTCGTCGACGCTCGACGTTTTCTGTTGAGACGTTGTGGCGTTTCCGAACGGCCCTTGCGGGCACTCGTAGATGGAATTCCGATCGTTGCGGTTCCGCGAGCGAGGATGACCGGGCGCTTCGCCGGAATCAAGTCTGATGTCTCAAGCCTCATGGGCGCCTCGCAGGTGCGAACGCCAGCCTGACGCAAGTCGGGCTGGCACGCGATCTGCTATTCCATCGCGCAAAAACCAGGGAGGCTCGCGCATGACGGGCAAGACGATCGTGGTCGCCGGAGCGAGCGGTCTCGTCGGCAATGCCGCGTTGCGACACTTCGGCATATCGAGCGGGTGCGATGTCATTGCCCTGTCCCGGCGGAGGCCGCGCGACCTCTACGGCGCCCGTCATGTCCCGATCGACCTGACCAGCGCAGCGGATTGCGGCCGCGCCGCCTCGGAACTGAGCGGCGCGACGCATCTGATCTACGCTGCGCTCTACGAGGCGCCGCAACTCGTCGACGGCTGGCGCGACCCGCAGCAGATCAAGACCAACGATTTGATGCTGCGCAATCTGATGGGTGCGCTCGAGCCGGTCTCACCCGGCCTCAAGCATGTCGCCCTGTTGCAGGGCACCAAGGCCTATGGCGTCCACGTTCGCCCCCTGACCGTGCCGGCTCGCGAAGGCCGTTCCGAAATGTACGAGCAGCCCAATTTCTACTGGGCGCAGGAAAACTTCTTGCGCGAACTGCAAGCCGGCAAGGCTTGGCATTGGAGCATCCTGCGGCCGGTGCTGATCGTCGGCCTCGCCATGGGCGGCGCCATGGACCTGATCCCGCCGCTCGGCGTCTATGCCGCGATGCTGCGCGAGCAGGGCAGGCCGCTGGATTACCCCGGCGGCGCCGCGCGGGTGGCGCAGGCTGTCGATGTCGACCTCCTCGCCCGCGCCATCGCCTGGTCGGGCGAGGCCGAGGCCGCGCGCAACGAAGCCTTCAACGTGACCAATGGCGACGTCTTTACCTGGGAGAACATCTGGCCTGCGGTCGCCGATGCGCTGGAGATGAAGCCGGGCAAGCCGGTCCCGCTGTCGCTCGCCAGGGCTTTTCCATCCTGGGTCGGCCCCTGGGATGCGCTGCGGCGCAAGCACGACCTCGTATCGCCTGCGCTGGCCGAATTCGTCGGCCTCTCGTTCCAATACGCCGATTACAGCCTGCGCTACGGCCAGACCGAATCCGGTCCGCCCTCGATCGTCTCGACCGTGAAGATCAACCGCGCCGGCTTCACCGAGATGATGGACACCGAAGACATGTTCCGGAAGTGGTTCAGGCAGGCGAAGCAAGAGCGGCTGCTGCCATGACGCAGAACCAAAGCCGGTACGTCCGGGATCGTTGCCCAGATCAGATTGTGACCCGGATCGGTCCTCCGGCCAAGCCGGTTCGAACGGCTTTAAGTCTGGCTTATCTGAGCTTCTGTCGCAACCACCGTGAGGGACGGACATCACCCAGCGCGGCGATCCTTTGTAGCGGCGAAAAGTCGACCTTCCAAAGATCAAGTTCAAACAGCTCGCCGCGCTGATCGAGGTTCAGCGCGACCGACACCAGCACTCCATCAGCGTCGTCAAATTCGGCTTCGCCAATACATCGGCCGAAACGCCGGTCTGCGGCACCTTCGAAGAGAAGGCTACCCATCCCACCGTCGTTCATTTCGTCGACGAAGCCAAAATGGTCCTGCAAGGGCGAATGCTGACCTAGAATAAAGACAACCAGATCGTGCTCGTCGGGGGTAAGTGGGCGCGGCATCTTCTTTCTCGTAGCGGCTAGGTGCATTGGCCCATATCACGCCGCGCTCGCGATGTCCGTTCTGGCCCATGGCGGACGTGTCCGGCACGAAGTGCAAGAGCAGCTTTTGATCGTAGCGGAACATAGTCGTTCTTGCTATCGTCCTTAGACCGACCGAGGTTGCCAACACTAATGCGACTGATTTCGCACTTGCTAGTCGGACTGCTCTGCGCCTTAGGCGTGATAGCAGCAGGTGCTTTTAGTCACGAAATGGTACGGCCCTTTTTCTTGATCGTTTGGACGCCAGCAACCTGGCTGGTTCGTTTTTCAAACGCGCTATGTCCACCGACAGGCGTAAGGTGCTTTCTGGGGTCGGTCAGCCAAGGTGCGCATCACCTTTGGTTTGGGCTATGCCTCCTTGGCTTTTGGTGGATTGTCTTGTCGTTCGCAATCTGGCCGCTCTTCTGGTTGCGTCGATCGCCTCCGACCTCAAGGCCGATCCCGAAATCTACTTATTTTCTTAAGCTTTGAGCTACCGTCGAAACCTAAGCTAAACTAAGCCTAGAAGCGATGGCTTTACTGATGATCTCTACCTTGCGCAGCGCAAGCAAAGTCGGAGGTCTACGTGGGTTGGAAGCTTTTTGCATTCTTCGCTGTCTTGCTCGCGTCTTACGGAATCGGCGACGTTGGGACTTTCACTGCGGTGCAGATTGTCGACTTTGTAATTGAGGTGCTTGCGGCCAGCGGTCTCGTGCTGATGGCATTCAAGATCGATTTTCTTCCCGGTATGTTTTGGCGCGGATTCGCTGGCGCCTATTTTGTGTATTATTCTGGCTGGTTTGCCGAGAAAGCTTTCCTCACCGAGGGCGGGCCTGCGTCCCTCGTTATTGAAAATGCGCTCACATACGCTGTCTTTCATATCGCCATCGGCTATGGACTTTGGCTGAATGGTTCGATGCATGAACAGCACGGCGCCGCGCGTCAGATCTGTGGCTAGACATATCCCAGACGGTTAAGGCGCCCACATGTACTTCCTCATCGCCTGTCTGATCGTGGTCGCCTCGAGTGCCGTGATATCGTATCGTCGATCCACGGCTCTATCACGGAATCCTCAGGGAAGGCTTGCGGCATTTCTGCCGGCATTCTGCGCGGCAGTCTTTGCGCTGGTCCTACTAGAGTTTGATCGTATTCAAGGCAAGCAGGAGGTCGGTCCCTTCGCAACGACCTATCTCCTCATGCTTGTTGTGTCCTTCTTTGGCGGTTGGTTCCTTGGCATTGTTGTTGGATTGCCCCACGACAAGCAGCCATGACTCTGGCAACATCCTGTTGATGTCCGTATTGGTCCCTAGCTGACCTGCCGCGCGCCGCCGGTGGAGGACCGCTTGTGGACCCGTTGCGGAGCTCGGACGGCTGGATCAAAATCGCCCCTTGAAGCTACGGCATGGGCCTCAAGTGGGCGCCGCAAAGGCTAATCTTTACCGCACTCCGAGACCGACGAAATGTTACTAAGAAGGCAGCTTATTGCGGACGCGATGGTCGTTGATGGTCGAGGACGCGTCTTTGTGCAAAGGCGCTCATCGACGCGTGAGTTGTTTCCCAGGTGTTGGGACTTGATCGGCGGGCACGTCAAAGACGACGAGCACGTTCTTTCTGCTCTGCGCCGCGAAATACATGAGGAGACAGGCTGGCACCTTAAGAACATCGTTCTTGAGCTAACACCTAAGTATTGGAGCTATGGGCCGACACCCTATGAAGAACGACAGTTCATCGTGACCGTCGACGGGGACCTCACAAAACCAGCTCTGGAAACCGGCAAAGTGTCAGAGACTCTCTGGGTTGATCGCGCGAACGTGGAGAAGCTCAAAGAGAACCGCAAGCCGGATGACCAGTTAATCTACAATTCGGTGGTGGAGGCTCTCAAAGTTCTGGAGACAGTGCGGCCTCCAATGTGAGATTGTCGTTGCAATTTGCTCCGCAACTGCGACTTGCTTTGCAAGAGATCACTACATGAAAGATGCTATTGTCCGTCACGCAACAGAACGCGACCTGCATCAGGTTCTGAACCTTTACGGGCATCTCCATCCGCAGGAACCCCCACTGGCGCCAGCTACGGCTGAGCGCGTCTGGTCCAATCTGCTTTCATCGGGGTTTATGACTGTGATCGTGGCGCAAGCAGGTGAACAGCTTCTATCGTCGTGCACGCTCGCAATTGTGCCCAATCTGTCTCGGGGCGGCCGATCATATGGCGTCATTGAAAATGTAGTCACCCACACCGACCATCGCAAATCAGGGCTCGGGCGACGGGTTCTCACCTATGCGCTTGAGATCGCATCGCAGGCCGATTGCTATAAGGTCCACTTGGCGACGGGGTCCAAGCGTGAGGCGACCCTGCGCTTCTACGAGCGAGCAGGATTCGAACGAGGCGGCAAGACTTACTTCGAAGTGCGGCGGTAGGTGTCGATTGGCCCTCCGATGTTCCTTGGGGACGTGTCGGGAATTGGCCCGTCGCGCCAGTCGCGAGTGCAGCGACATGTCCGGACGCAGGCGAGGACCGGAAGTCGGTCGCTCAGCGGGACGCCGCCGCAATTGACCCGGAACGGACTTCGATAACTGTCCTGAGTGACGATCAACGCTCAGTCAGAACCGGTTCGGCTGCCGGAGAACCAGAACGCTAGTCTTTCTCTATGTCTCTGGGCTGAGCAAAGTCGGCGATGGTCAGGGTATTCGCGAGAGTGTTTTTGCCATGATCTGTACGGCCGTCCAGTCTCTTGCCACGATAGGCAGATAACCAGGGCAACCGAGACTTGATGCCCGTTGTAATGGGCTCATCAGTCACCTCTAGCGTGATTTCATTCCAGCTCACGCCCGGACCTAGCGTTGCCTGCAAGTTGTCCGGATTGACCTGGATGACCGACCCAGGATTATTGACGTCGGCGAAAGTAACGAGATCGGGCAGTCGTCCCGAGTCAATCTTGCGCGGGCCGCGCTGGCGGGCGATTGTGGCCACGGCATCCATGATGTTCGTCGGCGGCGCCATGTTATAAAGCTCGCACACGAACTCAAGGTTCGGTCCTGCATAACGGGTCCAGCCATAGTACCCGCGAATTTGGTTTGTCAGCAGCGCGACCAAGGGCCTCGCGCCTGAGCCTAGATCGAGGTAAAGGGCTTCGCCGCGCAAATTGCTAAAAGTGCCGCGCTCAGGAAAGACGACATTCTCCACCAACACCTCAACGACGCTCGAAGCGTGCTTGACGCCGTCCGGCGTATTGACCGCAACTGTCAGCTTGTACCGATAGCTCTTAGAACAACCCGCAACAGCGATAGCCACCAGCCCTATCGCGACGATGCGGAGATAGCTTCGCCACCTTGCCTGCGTCACCGAACGCCTCGCGCTGCGATCAAGCGTCACTCGCTTGAGTCGGACGATCTATAGGGATCTGGTACCACCAGAGATTGTCTAACTGGTTAACTTCGGCTGTGCGGCTCCGTAAACATGGATTCATACCTCGACAAGGTCGCTTCGGGGGACTCTCGCCTCAGCGAGTTAGCGAGCAAACGGAGCAGGTTTGAATGTCGGCTTGTGGCCCATAGCTGACCTGAATCGATGGTCAGCTTGAGTCCGCAAAGCGTCGGCCAGCGGACATCGCTCAGGCCGCACCAATGAATCTCGATCTATGAGTGCGCGGCCTGATCTGCGCTTGCGAAGGCCGCCTCCATCGCCCGCCGCGTCCTGACCGTCTCGTTGCCCGCGTCGAACTCGACGTCGCTCCAACGCACGATCTCGCCATGGGCGACGTCGTGCTTCAGCTTCAGCCGATGCGCCAGGCCGATCGGCAGCGCGCCGGCCTTGAGGCTCGCGGCCGCCGGCACCAGCTTGCCCCACACCGTGTAGCCGCCTTCGCCGTCCAGCATCTCGCCCGCGCGCAGATTGCGTTTGGCCACGGCGGCGACGTCGCCGTGGAAACCATGGGGCTGCCCGGTCGGCTCGCCCCGCAGCGCGGCCGACAGCACCGAGATGTTCAGCTCGAGGCCGATCAGATGATAGGGCTTGTACATCGCAGCATACCGTCCGCTGCCGTCGGTCTTGAGGCCGTATTGCCTGAAGCAGTCGGCGGCGTAGTCGTTCGGCGCCTCCAGCACGACGTAAACGCCCCAGCGCAGATCGCGAAACACCGGCCTTCCGTCGCGCTCGAGCGAGGAGACCACCTCCACGACGCCCGACCGCTCCAGCACGCCGCCCCTGCTGCGCGGCCGCATGATGTGCGGCAGGTCGTCGACGCCGCAGGGTGGAAACAGCAGGCCCTCCGCAGGCACGTCGAGTCCGCAGGCATTGGCGATCGCGGCCATCTCGATCGCCGACTTGGTGCCGTCGAGGAAGGAGTTGAACATCTGCGGATTCATCCCGGCCGATTGCGCCTCGCCCGCGCTCAACCCGTAATGCTGCCAGACGCCATCCGGCGTCACGTCGTGATAGGCCGGCAGATATTTTGTCCCTTTGCCGGCGGCGACCACGTGAAAGCCGGTGGCGCGGGCCCAATCCACCATCTCCGCGGTCAGCGCCGGCTGGTCGCCATAGGCGAGCGAATAGACCACGCCGGCCTTGCGGGCTTCCTCGGCGAGCAGCGGACCCGCCAGCACGTCGGCCTCGACATTGACCATCACGATATGCTTGCCGGCCGCGATCGCGGCACGCGCGTGCCTGATGCCGACGGCTGGATTGCCGGTCGCCTCCACCACCACGTCCATCGCGCCGCCCGCAATGGCGCGCGCGCCGTCATCGGTGAAGACGGTGGCGGCGATCCGCGCCGCGTCCCAGCCGACGGTGCGGCAGGCCTCGCGCGCACGGTCGCGATTGATGTCGACGATGATGGGGACCTCCAGCCCTGGCGTGTGCGGCACCTGCGCCAGGAACATCGAGCCGAATTTGCCGGCGCCGATCAGCGCCACACGGACGGGCTTGCCGGCGGAAGCGCGAGCCTGGAGGAGGCGGAAGAGGTTCATGGGGCTTGTCCTAAGCGCAACGATTGAAGCTCGTCATTCCGGGGCGCGCGAAGCGCGAGCCCGGAATCCATTCATCCACCAACTCTGCGGCCGGGTTGGTTTCCGGGGCGCCCCGAACCCCCCCCCCCGCATTAACCGTAAAACCCCCCCAGCCCCC
>NZ_JBVVPQ010000028.1:45129-99171 GCF_055811695.1 Bradyrhizobium sp. MI1.3
GAATCCATCCATCCGCGACTTCTGCGGCCTGATGGATTCCGGGCTCGACGCTACGCGCCGCCCCGGAATGACGCTTACTCCGCCGCCTGCCGCGGCGCACGGGCGAGCCGTAGCAGCGCGTCGTCCTCCACCGTCTGGATCGGCGCGAAGTCGCGATGCGCAATGTACTCCGGCCTTGTCGGGGTTCGGATGTAGTTCGAAACCGCGTTCAGCGTCAGGTACACGATCTTGCGCGGGTAGGGCGTGATGTTGCCGGCCGAGCCATGCACGAGATTGCCGTGGAACATCAGCATGCCGCCCGGCTTTCCCGTCGGCGCCACGATGCCGCCCTGCTTGACCAGCCGCGTCACGGTCTCCTCGTCCAGCGTCCACAGCGGATACGAAGTCGTCGCGAGGTCGTGCGAGGCCTTGAGGTCGCCGGCGTTCTGGCTCTGCGGCACCAGCATCAGCGGGCCGTTGATCGGCATCACCTCGTCGAGGAAGATCGCGATGTTCATCGCGCGCGGCTCGGGCATGCCGTCGTCGCGCTTCCAGGTGCCGTAATCCTGGTGCCATTGCCAGACGTCGCCGGTGAAGGCGGATTTTGCGTTGATCTTGAACTGGTGCATGTAGACGGGCTCGCCGAACAATTGCTCGACCGGGTCGATCATGCGCGGATGCGCACCCAGAATGCCGAACGCCTCGTTGTAGAGATGCGCGGCAAAGGCGGTGCGCGGCGCGCCGCTCTTCTCGCGCCAGACTTCCGGCCGGTTCGCGTCATAGATGGCAACCGCCTCGCGCGCGAGGAGATCGACCTCCTCCGGGCTGAACAATTCCGGCAGGAACAGCCAGCCCTCGCGGTGGAAGAACTCCAATTGCTCCTGGGACAGTTTCATGGCGCGTCCTCCTTTGGTTTGTTTCTTGTCATTCCGGAGCGCGACGAAGTCGCGAACCCGGAATCTCCGCAGCATAGGCCGTCCGATGGATTCCGGGCTCGATGCTGCGCATCGCCCCGGAACGACAGCGTGTGCGGTTACGCCGCCTCTTCCGTCGCCCTCAATCGCTCTTCGGTCATTCGTCCCGCCGTTTGCGCGTGCGCAAGCGCCGCACGCTCGGCCGCCTTCGCGTCGCCCGCGAGAATGTGTCCGGCAATGTCGGCATGCTCGGCCCAGGCGCTGCCGCGATAGTCGAGTTCGGACAGCACCGTCGCCATCGAGCGGCGCATATGCGGCCATTGCGGCGTGATCGTCTCCTCGATCACGGGATTGCCGGCGAGCCGATAGATCGCGCGATGAAACGCGACGTCGAGCGCAATCAGCTCGGCGAGCGCGGTCTTGCCGTCGATCCCGCGTCCGGCGGCGAGCGCCGCCTCCAGCCGCGCGCGTCCCGCCGCATCGCTTGCGGCGCGCTCGCCGGCAAGCCGCGCCGCCAGGGCATCGATGGCTCCGCGCACCTCGTAGAGCTGGCGGATGCGTGCGGGATCGAGCTGGGTGACTTCAAAACCGCGCCGGCCGCTTTCCGCGACGAGCCCCTGCCGGTGCAGCAGGTGTAGCGCATGCGACACCGGCTGGCGCGACACGCCGAGCCTGTCGGCGAGCTCGTTCTGCCGGATGCGCTGGCCGGGCTGCAGCGTGCGGTCGGAGATCGCCTCCAGGATCCGCGCATAGACCTGGTCGATCAAGTTCGGAAGCGGGTCGAGGGGGATCACGCCGGCAGCTCCCAGAACGGCAACAGGGAATACGGAATTCCGTATTCAAACGTACGGCGCGAGGGCGAGGGCGTCAAGCGCGGCCAAGGGGGCGTCCGACCTCGTTTTTTGCGCTTCGCCAAGCCCTTGATATTGCTAGGGTCGGCTACTGTGCATGGGGTTGTTTTCGAGGAAAAAGAAAAAGAGGGGTGAGGCACCTACTCCGCCAGGAACGCTTTCATCGCCGCGCCGAACTCCAGCGGCGCCTGCTCGAACATCCAGTGCCCGGCATTGGGGATCACGGCCGTCTTCGCCCCCGCGATGTGCTCGGCCAGCACGCGCCACATCACCGACAGGCTCCCCGTCGTCGCGCCGCCGCCGATCAGGAGCGTCGGGGTCGTGATCGCTTGCGCATCCGCGAGCGTGTAGGGCCTGCGCTGCTCGTTGATCTGGCCGAGCAAGGTGATCGCGTTGTCGCGCAATTGCTGCTTGGCCGCCGCCGGCACGCGCCGCCATGAGCCGTCGCCTTCGATGCCTTCGTAGAAGTTCTGCAGCGCGCCCTCGATGTCACCGGCGCGAATCATCTCGACCGAGCGCGCCGTGCGCGCGGCCAGCGGCGGATGCGCAGGCGTGCCCGCAGGCACCGGCAGGCTCGCGTCGAGATCGCCGCCGGGTTCGGCCAGCACCAGTTTGCGCAACAGATCCGGCCGCGACTGCGCCACGCGAAACGCGATGTGGCCGCCGCGCGAATGGCCCATCAAATCGACCGGCGCGGGTTTGACCTGCTCGATGAAAGCGATCACGTCAGCGACGTGCTGGGCCATCTTGTAGTCGTCGCCGACGGCATCCCAGTGCTCGGGAAAGAAATGCCGCAGGCTGACCGGGATCACGCGATGCGATTTCGACAGCGGGCCGAGCACTGGATACCAGGTGCGGAAATCGCCGAGCGTGCCGTGCACGCAGACCAGCGGACGGCCCTCGCCGATTTCGAGATAGGCCATGTCGTAACCGTTGACGCGAAATGTCTGCATGGTCAGCTCGCCAGGAAATCCAGCACGATCTCGGAATATTTCTGCGGCGCCTGCTCGAACATCGGATGCGTCGCGTTCGGAATGATCGCCGTCTTCGAGTACGGCACATGCGCCGCCAGCGCATGCAGCACTTTCGGCAGCAGGCCCTTGGTCCGCGCGCCCAGGATGAATAGCGTCGGCATCCCGATGGACTCCGCGTCCGCCTTCGAGAACGGCGGGCGGTTGTCGCGGACCTGGCCGATCAGCGTGAAGGCGTTGTCGCGCAGATTCTGCTTCACCAGCGCCGGCAGCCGCGGCCAGGTGCCGGGCCCTTCCAGCGTGTCGACGAAGACGGCAAGGCCGCCGTCGATGTCGCCGGCCGCGATCTTCTCGGCCGAGGCCGTGAACCGCGCCAGCAGTGGCGAGGGGTCGCCGGCATAATCGGGGTCGAGGCTCGCATCGAGCTCCCCG
Organism: Bradyrhizobium sp. MI1.3; assembly: GCF_055811695.1. Classification (NCBI taxonomy): domain Bacteria; kingdom Pseudomonadati; phylum Pseudomonadota; class Alphaproteobacteria; order Hyphomicrobiales; family Nitrobacteraceae; genus Bradyrhizobium; species Bradyrhizobium sp. MI1.3. Next base: position 48,277 of record NZ_JBVVPQ010000028.1, read on the forward strand.
CCGGGCTCGGCCAGCACCAACCGCCGGAGCAGCTCCGGCCGCCGCTGCGCCACGCGGAAGCAGATGTGCCCGCCGCGGGAATGGCCCATCAAATCGATCGGGCCAAGGTCGAGTTCCTCAATGAAGGCGATGACGTCGTCGACATGCTGGGCGATCGAATAGGTGTCGCCGACGCCATCCCATCGCGCCGGGAAGAAATGCCGCAGGCTGACGCAGATCAGCCGGTGCCGCTGGGATAGCGGCCCGAGCACGCAGCCCCAGACACGGAAGTCGTTGAGCGAACCATGCACGCAAACCAGCGGTGGTCGGCCCCGGTCTTCGCCCACGTCGAGATAGGGCATGTCGTATCCGTTGACGTGGAGACTTTGCATTTGCGGGCTCGCGAAAGGGGAGGCGGAACTCCTGTGCAAGATTCCCGGAAACCGGGTGGATCGCAACTATTTCCAAGCTTAGATTTGAGCTCAGTTCACATTGGGGGCATGCAAGGGAACGCAAGCCAGGGACCAAGCCATGACCGACCAGCATTTTGCCCTGTTCGATAGCAAGATCGGCCTTTGCGCCATTGCCTGGGGTCCGCGCGGCATCAACGGCACGCAATTGCCGATGGGTGGTGAGCAGAAGATCCGCACCCGCATCAGCCAGCGGCATGCTGACGCCAGCGAAGCCGAGCCGACTGCCGAAGTGCAGCAGGCGATCGACCGCATCACAAAACTGCTCGCGGGCGAGCCGGATGACCTCACCGACATTCCGCTCGATCTCGACGGCGTCCCCGACTTCAACCGCGGCGTCTACGCCATCGCCCGCACCATTCCGCCAGGCAAGACCGTCACCTATGGCGACATCGCCAGGCAGCTCGGCGGCGTCGAGCTGTCGCGTGACGTCGGCCAGGCGCTCGGCCGCAACCCGTGCCCGATCGTCGTGCCCTGCCATCGCGTGCTGGCGGCCGGCAACAAGCCCGGCGGCTTCTCCGCGAATGGCGGCGTGGTGACGAAGCTGAAGATGCTCGAGATCGAAGGCGCGCTGGTGAACCACACGCCGAGCTTGTTCGATTGAGGCGATGCCGCCGCGGGCTAAATCTTCGCCGCCGCCTTCGGCCAATATTTGTCGCGCAAATGCCGTTTCACCAGCTTGCCGGTGGGCGTGCGCGGCAGCTCGGCTTCGAAATCGATCGAGCGCGGGCATTTGATCGTCGAGAGGCGGCTCTTGCAGTAGGCGATCAGGTCGGCCTCGAGCTCGCTGCCGGCGCGCTTGGGATTGTGCGGTTGCACCACGGCCTTGACCTCTTCGCCCATCTCCTCGTTCGGCACACCGAACACGGCGACGTCGGCGACTTCAGGATGGGTGATGAGCACGTCCTCGGTCTCCTGCGGGTAGATGTTCACGCCGCCGGAGATGATCATGTAAGACTTGCGGTCGGTGAGAAAGAGAAAGCCGTCCTTATCGAGATAACCGACGTCGCCGAGCGTCGACCAGCCCTTTGCGTTGTAGGCCTTCTTCGTTTTCTCGGGATCGTTGTGATAGGTGAACACAGGCGCATCGGCGAAATAGACCGTGCCAATCTCGCCCGTCGGTTGCTCCCCGTCGTTCTCGTCCAGAATCTTGATTTTGCCGACCACGGCGCGGCCGACGCTGCCGCGGTGCTCCAGCCATTCTTTCGAGTTGCAGACGGTGACGCCGTTGCCTTCGGAGCCCGCGTAATACTCGATCAGGATCGGCCCCCACCATTCGATCATCTTGGCCTTGACCTCGACCGGGCAGGGGGCGGCGGCGTGGATCGCGCCCTTCAGTGTCGAGACGTCGTAGCGGTTGCGGACCTCGTCCGGCAGCTTCAGCATGCGCACGAACATGGTCGGCACGAGCTGCGCGTGGGTCACCTTGTACTTTTCGACCAGCTTCAGGAAATCTTCGGCGTCAAAGTGCTCCATGATGATGGAAGTGCCGCCGAGCAGGATCGCCATCATGTTGAAGCGCAAGGGAGCGGCGTGATAAAGCGGAGCCGGTGAGAGATAAATAGTCTCGGCGTTCATGCCGCACATGCTGGCGCAGAGCACACGCAGAAACGCGTTCGGCTCGTCGATCGGCTTGCCCTCGAACGCCTTCTTGATGCCCTTGGGTCGGCCCGTGGTGCCCGACGAATATAGCATGTCATAGCCGGCGACCTCGTCGGCGATCGGCGTTGTTGGCTGGGCGGCCGCTTCCTTGTCGTAGGAGCGGAAGCCTGACAGTGGCTCGTCCATCATGTAGAAGACCGGCTCGCCGGGCGCACCCTTGATCAGGGCCTTGATCTGGTCGGCGCATTTCGGTGTCGTGATCACGACCTTGGCGCCGCAATCGGCGATGATGTAGTCGATCTCGTCCTGCTTCAAATAGCGGCTGATCGCGGTGTAATAGAGCCCGCTGCGTTGCGCCGCCCAGCAGATCTCCATGAAGGCGAGGCGGTTCTCCATCAGCAGCGCGATGTGGTCGCCGGCCTTCAGCCCGAGCGAGCGGAACAGGTGCGCCCCCTGGTTCGAAAGCTCGTCGAGCTCGCGATAGGTGATCGCCTTGCCGGTCCCGGCCATCTGATAGGCGATCTTGTCGGGTGTGGCGCGGGCGTAGATGGAGGGGTGAGTCATAAGCGCGGTCCTAAGGCATACGGGACGACACTATTGGCGAGTAACGGCTTACAGCCGCTCCACGATCGTCACGTTCGCCATGCCGCCACCTTCGCACATGGTCTGCAGGCCGTAGCGCTTGCCGCGCTGATGCAGGGCATGCACCAGCGTCGTCATCAGCTTGGTGCCGGAGCAGCCGAGCGGATGGCCGAGCGCGATGGCGCCGCCATTGACGTTGAGACGTTCCGGATCGGCGCCGGTGGTCTTCAACCACCCCGTCGGTACCGAAGCAAAGGCCTCGTTGACTTCGAACAGGTCGATATCGTCGATCGTCATGCCGGCCTTTTCCAGCGCGCGCTTGGTGGCGTGCAGCGGAGCATCGAGCATGATCACGGGATCGCCGCCCATCATGGTCATGTGGTGGACGCGCGCCAGCGGCTTCAGGCCAAGCTGCTTCAGGCCACGCTCGTTCACCACCATCACGCCGGAAGCGCCGTCGCAGATCTGGCTGGCGCTGGCCGCGGAAAGCTTGCCGTTCTCGGCGATCAGCTTGACGCCCTTGATGCCGTCGAGCGTGGCGTCGAAGCGGATGCCTTCGTCGATGTGGTGGGTGTCCTTGGAGCCGTCGGCGCGGGTGATCTCGAGCGGCACGATCTCCTTCTTGAAGTGGCCGGCCTGGGTTGCCGCGATCGCGCGCTGATGGCTGTTGTAGGAGTACTCGTCGAGCTCATCCTTGGAGAGGCCGTACTTCTCGGCCATCATCTCGGCGCCGGTGAACTGGCTGAACACGATGTTCGGATAACGCTGCTCGATGCCCGGGCTCTTGTAATTGCCAAAGCCGTTCTTGGCGGGAAGCTGCGACGACAGGCCCATCGGTACGCGCGTCATCGATTCCACGCCGGCGGCGATCACCACGTCCATCGCGCCGGACATCACGGCCTGGGCTGCGAAGTGCAGCGCCTGCTGCGAGGAGCCGCACTGGCGGTCGATCGAGGTGCCCGGCACGCTCTCCGGCAGCTTCGAGGCCATAATCGCGTTGCGCGCGACGTTGTTGGACTGCTCGCCGACCTGCATGACGCAGCCCATGATCACGTCCTCGACCAGCGCAGGATCGACCTTGGTGCGGTCGACCAGCTCGTCCAGCACCTTCGCGGCGAGATCGGCCGGATGCCATCCGGCGAGGCGGCCCCCCTTGCGCCCACCGGCGGTACGCGCAGCGGCGACGATGTAAGCCTCGGCCATGTCGGTTTCTCCCTGGATTATTCTGAATGGTTGGTTGTCGGGGCGGATTTAAGGGGCGACTGGTCGTTTAGTCAATCGATCAATTAACTCTTGTGGAGAGGCGCTGCTTGGGCTTATCTGCGGCGGCTCTCGCGCTAAATCGGGGATCTCCGTGACTACCAGCGTACCGAACAGGCTCCCCAGCGGAAAGAATTCCACGGCAGAGAAATTGCTCGTGGCCGCGAGCGAGCTGATGATCGAACGCTCCTCGATCGAGATTTCGCTGAGCGACATCGCCCAGAAGTCCGGCGCCAACGCGGCGCTGGTCAAATATCACTTCGGCAACAAGGACGGCCTACTGTTGGCGCTGCTCGAGCGCGACGCGGGGACGGAACTGTCCAATCTCGAATATCTGCTGGCGCAGCCGATCACGCCGACCGCGAAGCTGAAGCTGCACATCGGCGGCATCATCCGCGCCTATCACCGGTTTCCCTACATGAACCGGTTGATTCACTATCTGCTGCACGAGAGCGTCGCGGGCTCCGCGGACGAAGTCTCGAAATTCTTCGTCGCGCCGCTGCTGGATTTCCATCGCCGCCTGCTAGCCGAAGGCGTCAGTCAGGGCGAATTCCGCGCCACCGATCCGGTGTTGTTCTACACCAGCCTGATCGGCGCCTGCGATCATTTGTTCTTCGGCCGGCACGCGATGTCACGCGCGACCGGCGTCGGCCCGGTCACCGACGACGTCTGCCGGCAATATATCAAGCACATGGAAACGCTGATCTGCGGCGGCATCCTCACGCAAGGCGAGGAAGCTGCCGCGGCCGGATGATCTGGCCAGAACGCAGAAGTCTAGAGAAGAAACGCCCAAGGAAAAGGTAGAGGAAAGGTATTTGCGATGCAGTTGAAAGACGTAGCCGTTCTTATCACCGGCGGCGGGTCGGGCCTTGGTGCCGCGACCGCCCGCGCCATGGCCGCCAAGGGCGCCAAGATCGGCGTGATCGACCAGAGTAAGGAAAACGCTGAGAAGGTCGCCGCCGAAGTGAAGGGCATCGCGCTCCACGCCGATGTCACCAGCGAGGAGCAGATCAAGGCGGCGATCGCCAAGGCGGAAGCTGCGCACGGCGTCGCGCGCGTGCTGATGAACTGCGCCGGCATCGGCGGATCGCAGCGCATCGTCGGCCGCGACGGCGTCTACCCGCTGGAAAAATTCGCGCGCATCATCAACGTCAATTTGATCGGCACCTTCAACTGCCTGCGTCTGTTCGCCGAGCGCCTCGTCACGATCGAGCCGGTCGGTGAAGAGCGCGGCGTCATCGTCAACACGGCGTCGGTCGCGGCTTACGAAGGCCAGATCGGCCAGATCGCTTATGCGGCGTCGAAGGGCGGTGTCGTTGGCCTTACCCTGCCGGCGGCGCGCGATCTAGCGAGCCAGAAGATCCGCGTCAACACCATCGCGCCCGGCCTGTTCCTGACGCCGCTGCTGATGGGCTTGAACGAAGAGGCCCGCAAGAGCCTCGGTGCCCAGGTGCCGCATCCCGCGCGACTCGGCGACGCCAATGAATACGGCTCGCTCGCCGTGCACATCGTCGAGAACCCGATGCTCAATGGCGAGACAATTCGCCTCGACGGCGCGATCCGCATGGCGCCGCGTTAGGGCTCTTTTTCCTTCTCCCCTTGTGGGAGAAGGTGGCGCGCGTAGCGCGCCGGATGAGGGGTCTCTATCCACGGAGACAGACCCCTCACCCAGGCGAATTCCGAGCTCACAGCGTACATGCCCTCTCCCACAAGGGGAGAGGGCGCAGCAATCGGCACCGCGAATGGCGGCAAGCACGAGGCGCCTCATGTCCCAACCGCTGCTGATCGAGCACAACGACGGCGTCGACACCGTGACGCTCAATCGTCCCGAACACCTCAACGCGCTCGATCCTGCGCTGATCGACGCGCTCAATGTCTACTTCCAGGGCCTTCAGCGCAACCGCGACACGCGCGTCGTGGTGCTGAAGGGCGCCGGCAAGAATTTTTGCGCAGGGCTCGATCTCAAGGCGGCGATGGCGCGTCGTGCCGGCCAGCAGGAGCCGCCCGGTGTCACGGAGTCGCTGGACTCGCAGCGGCGCATCGCCGACATCGTGATGCTGATGCGGCGCTGTCCGCAGCCGATCCTCGCGCTGGTACAGGGCGCGGCGGCCGGCGGCGGCTTTGCGCTGGCGCTCGCCTCCGACATTCGCATCGCGACGAGATCGGCGCGGATGAACTGCGCTTTCATCAAGCTCGGCCTTGGCGGCTGCGACATCGGCACCAGCTATTTCCTACCGCGCCTGGTCGGTGTCTCCGTGGCCTCGGAGCTGATTCTCACAGGGCGCTTCATCGGCGCCGAACGGGCGCTCGCGGTCGGGCTGGTCTCCGAGGTCGTCGAGGAGGACAAGCTCGATGATGCCGCCGAACCCTATGTCGACGCGATGATCACGGCCTCGCCCGTGGGCTTACGCCTGTCCAAGGAATGTCTCAACATGAGCGTCGATGCCGGATCGCTGGGGAGACGCACAATGAGTGGAAGCGCGGCGGCGGTGATGACGAAGCCCGCCTTTCGCAAGGTCAAGTGGCTTGCGCGCGACATCGATGTCGAGCGCCGCGACGACGGCACGGTGGTGCTGAAGTCGCGCATCCCGCTGCAGACCTACGAGAAGCATATCCCGGCTTCGCTGGCAAAATGGGCGAAGGAAGCGCCCGAGCGGATCTGGCTTGCCCAGCGCGGCGGCCCGAACCGCGAATGGCGTAAGGTGTCCTATGGGGAGGCCAAGCGCACCGTGGATGCGCTGACGCAAGGCCTGCTCAATCTCGCGCTCGACGGCCGCCCGGTCACGATCCTCTCCGGCAATTCGATCGAGCACGCGCTGATGACGCAGGCCGCGATGCAGGCTCGCGTCCCCGCCGCGCCGGTCTCGCCGGCCTACTCCTTAATGAGCCATGATCACGTCAAGCTGAAATATTTGTTCGACCTGATCAAGCCCGGCGTGGTGATGGTGCAGGACGGCCCGACCTTCGAGAAGGCGCTGAAAGCGCTCGATCTCACCGGCGTCACCGTCGTTCACGTCTTGCGACCCTGCGAGGACATCGAGAGCGTCAGCTTTGCCGCGCTCGCGGCGACGGCCGTGACTGCCGATGTCGAAACGTCGATTGCAAAGATCACGCCTGAGACCGTCGGCAAACTGCTGTTCACGTCAGGCTCGACCGGCATGCCCAAGGCCGTCATCAACACGCAAGCGATGATGTGCGCCAATGCGGCGATGATGATGCAGGTGCGGCCGCGCGATCCCGGCGGTCCGATCTCGACCATGCTGGACTGGATGCCCTGGAACCACACGATGGGCGGCAATGCGGCGTTCCACCCGATCCTGGTCGACGGCGGCACACTCTATATCGACGACGGCCGGCCGATGCCGGGCCAGTTCGATGAGACGCTGCGCAATCTGCGCGAGATCTCGCCGACCTATTACGCCAACGTGCCCGCCGGCTATGCCGCGCTCGCCGCGGCCATGGAGAAGGACGAGGCGCTGTGCCGGTCCTTCTTCAAGAACCTCTCGATCATGGTCTATGGCGGCGCACGACTGCCGGATGATCTCTACGACCGCATGCAGGCTTTGGCCGTGAAGACCACTGGCGAGCGCATCGTGTTCTACACCGGCTGGGGCTCGACCGAGACCGCGCCGACCTCGACCGGCACCTATTGGGACACCGAGCGCGTCGGCCTGATCGGCCTGCCGTTCCCCGGCGTCGAGTTGAAGATGGTGCCTTGCGGCTCGAAATACGAGCTGCGTCTGCGCGGCGTCAACGTCACGCCGGGATATTTCGGCCAGCCTGACCTGACGAAGAAAATGTTCGACGAGGAAGGTTTTTATTGCATCGGTGACGCCGGCATCTTCGTCGACGATTCCGATCCGGTGAAGGGAATCATCTTTGCCGGGCGCGTGGTCGAGGATTTCAAGCTGACCACCGGCACCTTCGTCCATGTCGGCTCGCTGCGCACCGATGCGATCGCCGCCGCGACGCCGGTCGTGCATGATGCGCTGGTCGCGGGGCAGGATCGCGCCTTCATCGGCCTGCTGGCCTGGCCGAATCTGCATGCCTGCCGCCAGCTCGTCGGCAATCCCGATCTCAGCTTCGGAGACGCAGTGAAGCATCCCGAGGTGATCGCCTGCTTCAGGCGCGGGCTGGAGGCTCACAACAAGGAGTGCGAAGGCGCCAGCAGCCGTATCATCGCGCGCGCCATGCTGATGGCGGAACCGCCCTCGATCGACGGCAACGAGCTCACCGACAAGGGCTACATCAACCAGCGCGCCGGCCTGGAGCGCCGTGCCGCCCTGGTGGAGCGGCTTTATGCCGACAAGCTCGACCGGGACGTCATCATTCTCAAGTAATCGACATCATCAACACGGATACGCGCCATGAACTTCGATTTCTCCGACGACCAAAAGCAGCTCCGCGATCAGGCGCGCAAATTCCTCACCGAGAAGTGCCCACCCAAAGCTGTGCGCATGGTTCTCGACGGCAAGGCGCCATACGACAAGGAGCTGTGGAAGAGCCTCGCCGAGATGGGTTTTCTCGGTGTCGCCATTCCCGAGGATTTTGGCGGCGCGGGCGCCGGTCATCTCGAACTTTGCGTGATCGCTGAAGAGATGGGCCGGGCGAACGCACCGGTGCCGTTTTCCTCCACCGTCTATCTCGCAGCCGAAGCGCTGCTGATCGCCGGCAGCGACGCGCAGAAGAAGAAATGGTTGCCGGCAATTGCCTCGGGCGAGGCGATCGGAACGCTGGCGCTGTTCGAGGGCAAGGGCAATCCGTCGCCGAAGAACGTCAAGCTGACGGCTGCGAACGGCGTGCTCAACGGTGTCAAGAAGCCGGTCCCCGATGGCGCGATCGCCGACTTCGCGGTGGTCGCGGCACGCACGGGATCGAGCGGGCGCGACGGCGACATCTCCTTATTCATCGTCGATCTCAAGGACGGCGGCGTCGAGGTGAAAAGCCTGACCAACCTCGATCCGACCCGCGGACAGGCCGAGATCACTTTCAGGGATTGCAAGGCAGAGCCGCTAGGCGCGGCCGGCGAAGGCTGGAGCATCTTGACTCAAGTGCTCGATCGCGCCGCGGTGCTCTGCGCGTTCGAGCAGGTGGGCGGCTCCGACCGCGCGCTGGAGATGGGCCGCGACTACGCGCTCGACCGCATCGCCTTCGGCCGACAGATCGGCTCGTTCCAGGCCGTCAAGCACATGCTGGCAGACATGTACGTGTCGGCGACGCTGGCACGTTCCAACAGCTATTACGGCGCTTGGGCGCTCTCGACCAATGCATCCGAATTGCCGGAAGCGGCTGCAGCCGCGCGCATCAGCGCGACGCAGGCGTTCCAGCACTGCGCCAAGAACAACATCCAGGTTCACGGCGGCATGGGTTTCACCTGGGAGTTCGACTGCCACATGTACTACCGCCGTGCCAACGCCATGGCGCTCGGGCTCGGCAGCCTGTCCTATTGGGAAGACCAGTTGATCGACCGTATGCGCAAGAAGAACGCGGCGTGACGTTATCGTCATTCAGGGGCGCCGCAGAGCGGCGAACTATGATGTGCAATTGCACATCCGAGAATCCAGAGATGAGTGAATAACGTCGAGATTCCGGGTTCGCGCTTCGCGCGCCCCGGAATGACAGAGAGAATAGAACCATGAACTTCGACGATACCCCGCAGGAAGCTGAATTTCGCGCCACTGCTCGCGCCTGGATCGCGGCCAATGCACCGAAGCAGTACGAGGAGGAGCTTCGCAAGTCTTCGCTCGGCCGCACGCAATTGAAGAACGCCAACATTCTGGAAGTGGCAAAGGCCTGGCAAAAGAAGAAGGCCGATGCCGGCTGGGCCTGCCTGCACTGGCCGAAGGAGTATGGCGGCCGCGGCTCGTCGCCGATCGAGCGTGTGATCTGGCAGCAGGAAGAGGGGCCGTTCGGCCAGCTATCCCGCATGTTCATCATCGGCCACGGCATGTGCGGGCCGACCATGATGGCGTTCGCGCGCGAGGAGCACAAGCGCGCCTATCTGCCGCCGCTCGCCTCCGGCGAAAAGGTCTGGTGCCAGCTGTTCTCCGAGCCCGCGGGCGGCTCCGACGTTGCGGGCCTGCGCACGCGCGCGGAGAAAGACGGCGACGAGTGGGTCATCAACGGCCAGAAGATCTGGACGTCGGGCGCGCACTATTCCGATTACGGCATTTTGCTCACCCGCACCGATCCGACCGTGCCCAAGCACAAGGGCCTGACCATGTTCTTCCTGGACATGAAGAGCCCCGGCGTCGAGGTGCGGCCGATCAAGCAGGCCAGCGGCGCTTCCGACTTCAACGAGGTCTATTTCACCAATGTTCGCATTCCCGATCATCAGCGCCTCGGCGAGGTCGGTGACGGCTGGAACGTCTCGCTGACCACGCTGATGAACGAGCGCAGCGCGATCGGCGCGGCCGTCTCGACAGGCTTCCCCGAGCTGTTCGAATATTGCTCCAGCCTGATGCTGGACGATGGCCCGGCAATCGAGGACCGCGCGGTGCGCGCGAAGCTGGCGAGCTGGGCGGTGAAGGCGAGCGGGTTGCGCTACACCAGCATGCGCGCGATCTCCGCGCTGTCTAAGGGCGAGCGCCCGGGGCCGGAAAATTCCATCGGCAAGCTGGTCGCGGGCTCGATGATCCAGGATGTCGCGACCTATGCGCTGGATCTGCAAGGCGCCGCCGGTGTGATCAGCGGTCCTGAAGATTCCGAACTCGCCGGCCGTTTCCAGGCGATGCTGCTGCGCGCGCCGGGCACGCGTGTCGAAGGCGGCACCGACGAGATCATGCGCAACATCATCGCCGAGCGGGTGTTGGGCCTGCCCGGCGACATCCGGGTGGACAAGGACGTGCCGTTCAACAAGATCCCGACGAAGGGAAGAGGTTGATGATCCTCATCCTGAGGAGCCGCGGAACGCGGCGTCTCGAAGGATGCAGGCCCGACTGGGGCCTCGTGGTTTGAGACGGCGCTGCGCGCCTCCTCACCATGAGGGACTAAGACAGAGCAAGAACGAAGAGGTCCGCCGTGAATTTCGACGACACCCCGCAGGAAGCCGCATTCCGCGAGACCGCGCGCAAATGGGTCGAGGCCAACGCGCCGAAGGAGTTTTTGGCCGAGCTGTCAAAATCCTCGCTCGGCCGTATCCGGCTCGCCAACCACGACATCGTCGATGTCGGCAAGGCCTGGCAGAAGAAGAAGGCCGAAGGCAATTGGGCCTGCCTACATTGGCCCAAGGAATATGGCGGCCGGGGTGCAACGCCGATCGAGCGGGTGATCTGGCAGCAGGAGGAAGGCGTCTATGGCAAGCTGACGCAGCCGTTCCAGATCGGCGAGGGCATGTGCGGCCCAACCGTGATGGCTTTTGGCAGCGAGGACGCCAAGCGGCGCCATTTGCCGAAGCTGGCCGCAGGCGAGGAGATCTGGTGCCAGCTGTTCTCCGAGCCGTCGGCGGGCTCCGACGTCGCGGGCTTGCGCACGCGCGCGGAGAAGAAGGGCGACAATTGGGTCGTCAACGGCCAGAAGATCTGGACCTCCGGCGCGCACTATTCCGACTACGGACTTTTGATCGCGCGCACCGATCCCAATGTGCCCAAGCACAAGGGTCTCACCATGTTCTTCCTGGACATGAAGAGCCCTGGCGTCGAGGTGCGGCCGATCAAGCAGGCCAACGGCATGCAGGAGTTCAACGAGGTCTATTTCACCGACGTCGTCATTCCCGACAGCCAGCGCCTCGGCGCCGTCGGCGAGGGCTGGAGCGTGTCGCTGACCACGTTGATGAACGAGCGGATGTCGATCGGCTCGCGGCTTGCGACCGGCGTGCCCGAGATGTTCGAGTTCTGCTCCAATCTGATGATGGAGGATGGCCTCGCCATCGACGATCCCGCCGTGCGCTCAAAACTTGCGAGCTGGGCCGTGAAGTCGAGCGGGTTGAAATACACCAGCTACCGAGCGATCTCGGCGCTGTCCAAGGGTGAACGGCCGGGGCCGGAGAATTCGATCGGCAAGCTCGTGTCCGGCATGATGCTGCAGGACATCGCGACCTATGCCATGGACCTCCAGGGCGCGGCCGGCGTTCTTACAGGCAGCGACGAGGAAACCGTGCAGGGCCAGTTTCAGCAGATGCTGCTGTCCTCGCCCTCGATGCGTATCGCGGGCGGCACAGACGAGATCTTGCGCAACATCATCGCCGAGCGCGTGCTGGGATTGCCGGGCGACATCCGCGTCGACAAGGACGTGCCGTATAACAAGATTCCGACCAAGGGACGGTGATCTAGCCTCTCGCTGTATCTTGTAGGGTGGGCAAAGCGAAGCGTGCCCACCATATGCAGATGCGCCGAGGTAAGTCTGTCGGTGGGCACGGCGCTATGCGCCTTTGCCCACCTTACGTAGAGAAGGCGCGAGTTGATCCATGGACGCACAAGTAAAGCAAGACGACCGCATCGGCGTGCTCGAAGAGCTGCTCAACGAGCGCTACTCGGTCCGTGCCTTCCTGGCCAAGGAGGTCGATCGCGCGACGATCGAACATTTGCTGACCACCGCGCAGCGCACGGCGTCCTGGTGCAACAGCCAGCCCTGGCAGATCGTCATCGCCAGCGGCGAGGCCAAGGAGCGTTTCCGCAATCTGATTTATAAGGAGGCTTCGGGCGGTCTCGGGGACGACTATGATTTCCCGCCGCCACGCGAATATCTCGGCGCGTACCTCGAACGCCGCCGCGAGAGCGGTTTTCAGCTCTACAACACGCTCGGCATCGTGCGCGGAGACAAGACGGCGTACGCGAAGCAGGCGCTAGAGAACTACAATTTCTTCGGTGCGCCGCATGTGGCCATCATCCACACCGACGAGCCGCTCGGCATCTACGGTGCGATCGATTGCGGCGCCTATGTCTCGAACTTCATGCTGGCCGCGCAGGCGCTCGGGCTCGGTACGATTCCGCAGGCGGCGCTCGCGCGCCACTCCGGCCTGATCCGCCGCCATTTCAATCTGCCTGATGATCGCCGCATCGTTTGCGGCATTTCGTTCGGCTATGCCGACAACGCCCATAAGGCCAACAGCTACCGCACGTCGCGTGCGAGCGTGGCCGAGACCGTGACCTTCGTGGACAAGTAATCAGGCGTGGACCGGTGATCGAGGCGGCGCACGCCCCGCATCACGTTTCAGACGCGATCACGTCAGACATACGAAGACGGCCGCGGAAGCGGCCGCCTTCATCGCGGTCTCAATCCGAATAACGCCCGCCGTCAGCCGCCGCTGCCGCCGATCACGGCGCGAATGGTCTCGTCGGGCCCGAAATCCTCCGCGCCGTCGACATAGAGCAGCGCCGCGAGCTTGGAGCGCGCGCGGTTGACGCGGCTCTTGATCGTGCCCACCGCGCAGCCGCAGATCGAGGCCGCATCCTCATAGGAGAAGCCGGAGGCGCCGACGAGGATCAGCGCTTCACGCTGGTCCTGCGGAAGCTTGTCGAGCGCCGTGCGGAATTCCTCGAACTCGAGATGGGCGTTCTGCGAGGGCTGCGTCTTCAGCGTCTTGGCATAGTTGCCTTCGGCATCCTCGACTTCCCGCCGCCGCTTGCGATAGTCGGAGCGGAACAGGTTGCGCAGGATCGTGAACAGCCACGCCGGCAGATTGGAGCCGGGCTGGAACGAGTCGATGTTGGCGAGCGCGCGCAACAGCGTCTCCTGGACAAGATCGTCGGCGCGATCGGCATTGCCGCTGAGCGAGATGGCGAACGCGCGCAGACTGGGCACGGCCGCCAGGATGTCGTTACGCAGGGAGTCCGTGAGAGGCATCAATCCCTCCCATTGTTGTTGTCGTTGGAGCCGCCACCATTTTCCACTTGGGGTGTCGCTCCCGGCGCATCAAGTTTCTTGATCAGTTCCGCGAACCGGTCCGGAACCCCCTGCCGCACCACGTCGTCGTACATGGCGCGCAGCTGGTGCCCAATCCGGGACTGAATCTCCGGAGTGAGCCCTCCCTTGCCGGGGGTCGTGCTTTTGCTGGCTTGAGACTTGAGATCTTTCATGACCTGTTCCACGTTTCCCCGAGTTAAGTAGCTGTAAAATCGAGAAGTTCTCTCAACCGGGAGCCGTTCCCTGGATAGGCTCAATGCGAGTTGCGAGAAAAAGTTCCGCCCCCATGCGGAACTTTTCTCAGTCTGAGGCGTAATCAGCCCAGCAGGGGAACCCGGGCCCCCCGCCTAACGCCTGCACGTCAAGGTCGGCCCGAAGATGATATGGAGTGGGGATGTCCCGTTCACAGCTCGTTGCTGAACACTTGCCGTTGTTGCGCCGGTATGCACGCGCCCTGACGGGCAGCCAGTCCTCCGGTGACGCCTATGTCGCAGCCATGTTGGAAGCCATGCTGGGGGATCCGTCGGTGCTCGACGAGAGCCACGGGCCGCGCGCCGGCCTCTTCCGGCTGTTCACCCAAATCTGGAATTCCGTTTCCGTCAACGACGATTCGGAAGTGACGAACCTGCCGATGCCCCCGGAGCGACGGCTGTCCAACATCACGCCGTTGCCGCGGCAAGCCTTCCTGCTGCTCTCGCTCGAGGGATTCTCGGAAGAAGAGGTCGGCTACATTCTCGGCACCGACGTCGGCGAGACGCGCCGGCTTGCGGATGCCGCAGGGCGTGAGATGGCCGCCGAGATCGCCACCGACGTGCTGATCATCGAGGATGAGACCTTCATCGCCATGGACCTCGAAAGCCTGGTGAAGAACCTCGGCCACAATGTCGTCGGCGTCGCCCGCACCCACGCCGATGCGGTCGCGCTGGCAAAGAACAAGCGACCCGGCCTGATCCTCGCCGACATCCAGCTCGCCGACGGTTCGTCGGGCCTCGACGCCGTCAACGAGCTGCTCCGCACCTTCGAGGTGCCGGTAGTGTTCATCACGGCATACCCTGAGCGCTTCCTCACCGGCGAGCGTCCCGAGCCGGCGTTCCTGATCTCAAAGCCATTCCAGCCGGCTATGGTGTCGGCGGTGGCGAGCCAGGCGCTGTTCTTCCAGCGCAACTCGCGCAACCGCGCGCCGAAAGTGCCGGCGGCGTAAGGAAGCGCCTGCGCCCGGCATTTGACGAAATCCCGATCCGGCGTGCCGCAAGGTGCGCCGGATTTTCGTTGACCGGGTTGCCACGCTTGACGGCCATCGAATTCGCCGCTCATACCTCGTGCAGCGGCCGCGTTGCAGCCGCGGTGCCATCGGAGACGTGTTCATGGACCAGCAACTCCTCGATCGTCTCGCCATCCGCGACCTCGTCGAGAACTGGGCGGTGTGGCGCGATGCCGGCGACTGGGAGCGCTTTGCCACCGTCTGGCACGAGGAAGGCTGGATGTCCGCCACCTGGTTTCAGGGGCCGGCGCGGGATTTCATGCGGGTCAGCCAGGAAGGGTTCGCCAAGGGCGTGCGCATCCTGCATTTCCTCGGCGGCACCAGTATCGACCTCGAGGGGGCGCGCGCCATCGCGCAGACCAAGATGACCATCTCGCAGCGCGCGCCGGTGCACGACGTGCCCTGCGACGTGGTCTGCACCGGGCGCTTCTACGATTTCCTGGAGAAGCGGCAGGGAAAATGGGGCATCGTCCGCCGCCAGCCGATCTACGAGAAGGACCGGATCGACCCGGTCGATCCCGCCGCGACACTTCAGCTCGACCAGAAAGCCCTTGCCGCGCTCCCGGAAGGCTACCGCCACCTCGCCTACATGCAGGAGCTGATCGGCTACAAGGTCAAGCGCGACATGCCGGGCCTGACCGGGCCTGAGGTCGAGAAGCTCTATGCCGAGGGTCGGGATTGGCTGGCGGGGAAGGCGAACTGAACTCCAGACAAAAGTAAGGCGCGACTGGCATCACCACAGTCGCGCCCTACGTCACCGGCTTATGGGGCAGGGGGGAATAGCCGGCTGTTGAGACGACTCCCGTCCGCGAAAGTCGTTCCAGGCGGTTGCGAAATTTTTTTCGCGGGGACAGTGCCCTTTCGCACACGGTTAAGTGATCTTAACGACTGAGAACTCTGGGTCCTCTCCTCGCGTTGTTCCCGCGATCGCCATGGGGCGAGGGACCGACAGCCATGTCACAGATTCAAAAGGTATTTTTAGGCGCGGTCGCGATCGCCGCGACGCTTGGCGCTGTCCAGGTGGGCGCCGTGCAGCTGGCCTCCGGCCATGATCTGGCCGACCGCTGGCAGGCGGTCGCTGACAAGCCGGGCCATAACGTCAATCGCGCCAGCAAAGCCGACCGGCTGGCCGACATCAAGCAGGCTGAGGTTCCGACCCGCACCGTGTCGATGCGGCTGAACGATCTGGCCGACACGTCGGTGCTGTTGCGGGTCCCCGCAGTGATCGAGGCCGGTAACGCCAAGCCGCCGGTGTTGCTCCCGGACCAGAAGCAGAGCCGCAAAAAGCCGACGATCGCCTGCGAGCCGATGGTCAGCTCCCTGACCGAGGTCGCAAAACTGCTCCAGCCCGGCCGCTGCGTGACCTGACCGGCATTTGCCACGGAAAAGTCGCCCTCCGTCCGGAGGGCGATTGCTGCCGTCCACTTGATCCCCTGCCCCCTCGCGTTATATCCCGGGTTTCTTCCCCTTTCGATTGACCGGGTAAACGCATGACGACGTCAGACACGGCTGTGCATACGCAGCCCTTCCAGGCCGAGGTTTCCGAGCTTCTGCACCTGATGGTGCACTCCGTCTATTCCGAGACCGACATCTTCCTGCGCGAGCTCGTCTCGAACGCATCGGACGCCTGCGACAAGCTGCGCTATGAGGCTATCGCTACTCCGGCGCTGCTGGGTGACGGCGACGCGCTCAAGATCCGGATCATTCCGAACAAGACGGCCGGAACGCTTGCGATCGCCGACAATGGCATCGGCATGGAGCGGCAGGAGCTGATCGACCACCTCGGCACCATCGCCCGCTCCGGCACCAAGGCCTTCGTGTCGAAGCTCAAGGAGGCCAAGGATGGTCTGGGCCTGATCGGCCAGTTCGGCGTCGGCTTCTATTCCGCCTTCATGGTCGCCGACAAGATCGTCGTGGTGAGCCGCCGCGCCGGCGAGAGCGACGTCTGGACCTGGACGTCCTCGGGCGGCTCGGGCTTCGAGATCGCGCGTGCCAGCGAGGAGGATGCGGCCCGCGTGCAGCGCGGCACCGAGATCGTCCTGCATCTCAAGGACGAAGCGAAGAAATATCTCGAAGCCTACGAGATCGAGCGTATCGTCGGCGCTTATTCCGACAACATTCTCTTCCCCATCGAGCTCGTGCCCGAAGAGGGTGAGCCGCGTCAGATCAATTCTGCGAGCGCGCTATGGCAGCGCTCGAAATCCGAGCTCACGCCGGAAGACTACAAGAAGGCCTATCAGCAGATCGCCTCCGCCTTCGACGATCCCGCGATGACGCTGCATTATCGCGCGGAGGGGCGTTACTCCTACGCCGTGCTGCTGTTCGCGCCATCGACAAAGCCGTTCGACCTGTTCGAGCCAAACCGCAAGGGGCGCGTCAAGCTCTATGTCCGCCGCGTGTTCATCACCGACGATGCCGATCTGCTGCCGGGCTATCTCCGCTTCATCCGCGGCGTCGTCGACAGCGAGGATCTCCCGCTCAACATCTCCCGCGAGATGCTTCAGAACAATCCGCAACTCGCGCAGATCCGCAAGGCCGTAGCGACCCGCGTACTGTCCGAGCTCGAAAGCCTTGCGGAGAAGGATCCGGAGAACTTCGCGAAAATCTGGGAGGCCTTCGGCGCGGTGCTGAAAGAAGGCATCTACGAGGATTTCGAGCGCCGCGAAAAGCTGCTCGCGCTGTCGCGTTTCACCACGACCTCGGGCGAGAAGCGCTCGCTCAAGGACGTCATCGCCGATTTCAAGCCGAACCAGACCGAGATCTATTACCTCGTCGGCGACAGTATCGAGCGGCTGAAGTCGAACCCCCGGCTCGAGGCGGCGACTGCGCGCGGCATCGAAGTGCTGCTGCTGTCCGATCCCGTCGACGCCTTCTGGACCTCGATGCCCTCGGAGTTTGACGGCAAGCCGCTGAAGTCGCTGAGCCAGGGCGATCTCAATCTCGACCTGATCCCGCGCGTCGACGAGGCCGACGAGGCGAACAAGGACGAGCCGGCCGCCGACGAGGCCGCCACCATCGCGGTGATCAAGGCCGCGCTCGGCGAGCGCGTCAGCGACGTCAAGGCCTCGACGCGTCTGACCAGCTCCGCTTCCTGCCTCGTCGCCGACAGCCAGGGCCCGAGCCGCGAGCTCGAGCGCATCCTGGCCCAGCAGAACCGTGGCATGCGCACCAAGCCGATCCTCGAGATCAACCTGCGCCATCCGCTGGTCACGGCGATCACGAAGGCTCAGGCCGGCTCGAAGGCGGTCGACGATCTCAGCCTGCTCCTGCTCGAACAGGCGCAGATCCTGGACGGCGAGCTGCCGGAGGACCCTGCGGCGTTTGCGGCAAGGCTGAACCGGCTGGTGTTGCAGGGGCTCGGCGGGTAGCCGGCGCAGGCCATATGTGCCGCCGCGCTCATTCCGCCGCGTGATCCTTCCGCTCATCGCACGCGACGGTAGCTTGCGGCTTCTTCTCCATCCAGCGCGAGAGCAGGTCGGAGAAGCGGTCGAGGTAGAGGTAGACGACCGGGGTCGTGAACAGCGTCAGCGCCTGGCTCACGAGAAGGCCGCCAACCATCGCATAACCGAGCGGTTGGCGGATTTCGGAGCCGGTGCCGCTTCCGAGCATCAGCGGCACGCCGCCTAGCAGGGCGGCCATCGTTGTCATCATGATCGGGCGAAAGCGCAGCAGCGCCGCCTGGCGGATCGATTGCTCCGGGGTGAGATGCTGCTCGCGTTCGGCCGCGATGGCGAAATCCACCATCATGATGCCGTTCTTCTTGACGATGCCGATCAGGAGAATGACCCCGATCAGGGCAATGAGACTGAAGTCGAAGCCGAAGATCATCAGGATCGCGACGGCGCCGACGCCAGCCGAGGGCAACGTGGACAGGATGGTCAGAGGATGGATGTAGCTCTCGTAGAGCACGCCCAGAATCAAATAGACCACGACCAGTGCGGCGAGGATCAGCAACGGCACGGTGCCGAGCGATTGCTGGAATGCCTGCGCGGTACCCTGAAAACTTGTTGCCAGCGCCGGCGGCGCGCGCATCTCGCGGACCGCGTGCAGCACCGCGTCGGTCGCCTGTCCCAGCGCCACGCCCTCGGCAAGATTAAAGCTGATCGTCACCGACGGAAATTGGCCTTGATGCGAGATCGCAAGCGGTCGCACGGGCACATTGGTCCAGTTGCAGAACACCGAGAGCGGCACCTCGTCGCCGGTAAGCGGTGATTTGAGATAGATCTTGTCGAGCGTACCGAGCCGGCCTTGCAGGTCCGGTGTGATCTCCAGGACGATGTGATAGCTGTTGGTCTGGGTAAAATATTGCGCGACCTGACGCTGGCCGAACGCGTCATAGAGGGTGTCGTCGATCAGCTGCGGCTGAATGCCGTAGCGTGCGGCGGTGTCGCGATTGATCCTGAGTTGAACCGTCGTGCCTTCGGTTTGCTGGTCGGTCGCGACGTCGCGCAGTTGCGGCAGCGTCTTCATCGCATCGAGGATTTTCGGCGCCCATTCGTTCAGTTCGGCGAGGTTAGCGTCCTGGAGCGTGAATTCGAACTGAGTGCGGGTGGCGCGGCCGCCGAGACGAACGTCCTGCGAGGCCTGCATATAGAGCTTGGCGCCCTCCACCTTGGCGATCTTGGGCCGCAGCCGCGCGATGATCTGCTGTGCGCCGGCATCGCGCTCCTCCAGCGGTTTCAAGGTGATGTACATGCGCCCCGAGTTCAGTGCCGTACCGCCGCCGCCGATGAACATCGCGATCGAAGCGACGGCGGGGTCGGCCTGCACGATGGTGTTGAGCTCCACCTGGCGCCGTTTCATCTCGGCAAAGGAGATGTCCTGGGGCATCTCGGACACGGCTGTGAGGAAGCCGTTGTCCTGCTGCGGGAAGAAACCCTTCGGGATCAGGATGAAGAGGTAGATCGAGAGTGCTACGGTCGCGAAGAAGATGCAAAGGGTGACGAAACTGTGGCGCAGCGCGACGTCGAGCCCGCGTTCGTAGGCGCCGAGCACCCTTCCGAACATCCGCTCGCTCCACTGGTAAAAGCGGCCGTGCCGAGCCTCGTGGTTGGCGCGCAGGAAGCGCGAAGCCATCATCGGCGTCAGGGTCAGCGACACCACCAGAGAAACAAGGATCGCCATCGCCAGCGTGACCGCGAATTCGCGGAACAGCCGGCCGATGATGCCGCCCATCAGGAGCAACGGGATCAGCACCGCGATCAGAGAGATGCTGATCGAGACGATCGTAAAGCCGATTTCGGCCGCGCCCTTGTAGGCCGCAGCAAGCGGCCTCTCGCCCTGCTCGACGTAACGGGTGATGTTCTCCAGCATCACGATGGCGTCGTCCACCACGAAGCCGACCGCGATCGTCAGCGCCATCAAGGAGAGGTTATCCAGCGAATAGCCGAAGACCCACATCAGCGAGCAGGCTCCCAGTAGCGCTAGCGGCACAGTGATGCTCGGGATGATCGTCGCCCAGAAGCTGCGGAGGAAGATGAAGATCACCATCACCACGAGCGCGATAGTGGTCATGAGCGTGATCTGTACGTCCTCGACGGCGGCGCGGATGGTGATGGTGCGGTCGCTGATGATCTTGATCGAGATCGCGGGCGGGATGGCCGCGATCAGCCGCGGCAGCTGCGCCTTGATGCGATCGACGGTCTCGATGACGTTGGCGCCGGGTTGCTTGAAGATGACGAGGAATACGCCGCGCTTGCCGTCGGCCCAGGCCGCCGTCTTCATGTCCTCCGGCCCTGCCACGGCCTCACCGATGTCGCGGATCCGCAATGGAGCGCCGTTGCGATAGGCGACGATGACGTCCTGCCAATGCTGGGCCTGGGTGAGCTGGTCGTTGGCGTAGATCGTGTAGGCGCGCTTGGCCCCGTCGATGCTGCCCTTCGGGCTGTCGGTGGTCGCAGCCGCGATCTGGGCGCGCACGTCCTCCAGCGACAGGCCCTTGGCGACGAGCTTGGCCGGATCGATCTGTATGCGTACGGAGGGTTTCTGCTGTCCGCCGACGAACACTTGGGCGACGCCGGATAACTGGCTGATCTGTTGCGCGAGCTGCGCATCGGTGCGGTCGCTGACGACGGTCAGCGGCAGCGTGTCGGACGTCGCGGACAGGATCATCACCGGCGAATCCGCCGGGTTGACCTTGCGATAGGTGGGAGGCGAGGGCAGGTTCTTCGGCAATTGGCCGCTCGCTGCATTGATCGCTGCCTGCACATCGTTGGCGGCGGCGTCGATCTTCCGGTTGAGGTCGAACTGGATCGTGATCGACGCCGAACCCAGCGAGCTGGTCGACGTCATCTGCGTGATGCCGGGGATCTGTGCGAGCTGGCGTTCGAGCGGCTGCGCCACGGAAGAGGCCATGGTCTCGGGGCTGCCGCCGGGGAGCGAGGCCGAGAGCTGAATGGTCGGAAAGTCGACCTGGGGCAGCGGTGCAACCGGCAGCAGAGGATAGGCCACGAGGCCTACGAACAGGATGCCCGCCATCAGCAGTGAGGTGCCGATCGGATAGCGGATGAACGGAGACGAGAAGCTCTCTTGCATGCCCTGACACCACAGCCCTGGCCAGCGCATCTTCTCCCCGCGCACAGCGGAGTCGCGCCCGAGAGCGCAAGTGCGTTTCCTTCAGCCCATTTGCTTGTTCATTGCCCTGGAACGTCGTCGGTCCGGGCCGGCGTTGTGATCGAAAGACTAGTACGTTCGCTTGGGCCAGCGAACGGATTCCTGCGCTGGATGCTTTGCGACCTTTGTCGAAGGAGAGCTGCAGCGAGTTATGCGTTCCGCGCAAGCCGGAAAACTGGGTGCTTTCCGCTTCCGCATCTTTGCGGCGCTGTGTCTCACTCATTTCGTCGCGTGTCACAAGCCGAAGAGGTATGAAATAGGAACAATCGCTTCTGCCGCTCAGTTGTGCCATATCGAAATGACATAACGCGTGCCGTTGCCACCGATTCGAGGAATGTCCGATGCGCCTGCCGATCCTGACCCTCACCGCAATTGTTACGCTGTTCGCGGCGGCAGATGCCAGCGCCCAGACCTACGATCCGCGTTACCCGGTGTGCATGCACGTCTATATGCCCGGCGGCTTCGGCGGTGGCGGCGGCGACTATTTCGACTGCTCCTTCACCTCGCTGCCGCAGTGCCGCGCCACGGCTTCGGGCCGCTCGGCAAGCTGCGACGTCAATCCCTACTACGCGTTCGACCAACCCCCGCCGCCGCCGCGCCGGCGCCACAAGAACGTGCACTAGCGATCCGCAATGCGGCCTTCAGGGGGAATTTTCATGCGTCGCTTATTCGGCCTGATCATGACCGTCGGTGCCCTGCTCACGGCCGCGCCGTCGCATGCGCAGACCTTCGATCCGCGCTATCCCGTCTGCATGCACGTCTATTCCGGTGCGAACGGGGGTGGCGGGGAGTGGTACGATTGCTCCTTCACCTCCGTGCCTCAGTGCCGAGCTACCGCTTCAGGCCGCTCCGCCAGCTGCGATCTCAATCCGTATTATCCGTTCAACGCACCACCGCAGCGCTTGCGCCATCAGCGCGGCGGCTAGCGCGGGGCAATTACGTCCCGGCGGTCCGTGGGGCATCGCGGATGAGCCGCCGCGTGCCTTTTAGGAGGGCGGCGCCATGTTGACAGCGTCGACGATTGCGTTGGTCAATTGCCACGTCATCTTGTCCGTGGTCCAGTCGCTTGCGTGCAGCCTGTCGTCGTCGCCTGGGTCGACCATGCGGTCGAACGAAATCCCGGCGACATCATGCCAGCCCTTCATCAGCGCGAAACGGCCGAAGACGTTGACGCGCTTCTCCTGCGCGATCTGGCTGATCGCCTTGACCATGGCGCTTGCCTTCCTGGCCTTGGCCGGTGTCAGCAGCGCCGGCACATATTGAAGGTCCATCAGGATCACATCGATCTGCTTGGCGTCGAGCAGCCGGTCAACACCCTCGCGGATCGCTTGCGTGGTGTCCTCGAACGAGGGACCGGCGGATTGCCACACTGAATTGGTACCGACCTGCCAGATCACCAGATCGGGCTTCAGATCGAAGACGTCATGCTCGAACCGATTCAACTCCAAACGAGCATCTTCGCCGCCGACGCCGCGGTTGATCACCTCGATTGCGACGTTTGGAAATTTTACCCGAAGGTCCGACAGCAGCCGCTGCGGATAGGGCGCAATACCCCCTTCGCCCGCCGTGGTCGACGAGCCGATCGCGACCAGCCTGGCCTGTCCGCCCTTCACTCGGTGAGCAAAATTTGTCAGCGGCTGCTCGAAAGGCGCGGCCCGGACGGGAAACTCTAAGGGATCGAGAGCCACGGGTCGCTTTCCTTTCGCAGCCAGAACAACGCCGGCAGAAAGAATAGCCCGTTTCCCCGAGGTCACCTAGCGTCGCGAGGCCCGATTGCTATTGCTTCCGGATGCCTGACAGCTCCACCACCTTGCGCCAACGGTCGGTCTCCGCCGTCAGCATGCCGCCGAATTCGCTGGCATTGCCGTGCAGCGGGATCGCGCCGAGCCCGGCGATGCGGGACTTGATCTCCGCATCGGACAGCGCGGCGTCGATTTCGCGATTGAGCAGGTCGATGATCTCGCGCGGCGTGTCGTGTGGAGCGCCGACACCGTAGAATGAACTCGTCTCGTAGCCGCTGAGCGTGTCCGCGATCGGCGGCGCGTCCGGCAAAATCTCCGAACGCTCGCGCGTGGTGACGCCGAGTGCGCGCAATTTGCCGGCGCGCACGAGCTCGAAGGATGAAGTGACGTTGTCGAACATGCCCTGAATCTGGCCGCTCATCACGTCGGTCAATCCGGGAGCCGAGCCGCGATAGGGCACGTGGATGAACTGCACGCCGGCCAGCGACTTGAACAGCTCGCCGGAGAGATGCAGCGAGGTGCCGATGCCGGAAGAGGCAATCGACATCTTGCCGGGATTGGTCTTGGCGTAGGCGATGAAGTCGGCGACGCTGTTCACCGGCAGGTCGTTGTTGACGACCAGCACCAGCGGAATTCGCGCGACGCCGGCGACCGGCGCGATGCCCTTGGCGAAATCATACGGCAGCGCCGGGTCGAACGAGGCGTTGATGGCGTTGGCGGTCGAGGTCAACAGCAGGGTGTGACCATCGGGGGCGGACGTAATCACCGCCTGTGTCCCGATATTGCTGCCGGCGCCGGGCTTGTTCTCGACGACGAAGGTCTGGCCGAGCCGGTCGGAGAGGCGCTGGCAGAGCAGCCGCGACAGCACGTCGGTGGCCCCACCCGGCGCATAGGGTACCACCCATTTCACGCTGCGCGAGGGATAGGAGGGATTGCCGATCGCAAAGGCGCGTGGCGTGGCGAGCACGGTTGCGGCAGAGGCTGCAGCCTGAAGGAAATGTCGCTTGGTGATCAATGCATGCATCCCGCTCTTCTTCCTTCTCCCTTGTGGGAGAAGGTGGCGCGAAGCGCCGGATGAGGGGTCACTCTCCGCACGTGAACTCGCGGAGAGTGCCCCCTCACCCGTCTCGCCGCTATGCGGCGAGCCACCCTCCCCAACAAGGCGAGAGGGGAAGCTTCCACGCACGATGAGATACTGCAAAGGCTGTGGCTGCGCACGCCCATCCCACCGGTTTGGTAAAGGATGACTAGAGTTAATCGCGCACTAACCCGGTTTTACCTTGTCTCTTAACACCTGGGCAGGGCGTGCGAGCTAAGCTCTCGGAACCAGCAGACACGTTCCGAAAGAATGAACGGCATGACAACCGGCGTCATCGAGCAACCGAAAGCCGCGCGCGCACCTTCGGCTTCGAAAATCTGGCTGAAGGCGATCGAGCTCACCGCACGGATCGAGACGTTGCCGGGCCGGCTGTTCGCCGACGTCGTCGATGATTGGGCGCAGCGCCAGCCCGATCGCATTGCGCTGGCCACCGATGACGCGAGCCTCGACTATGAGGGGCTTTCGAAACGCATCAATCGCTATGCGCGGTGGGCGCGCTCGGCCGGTGTGGCCAAGGGCGACAGTGTCGCGCTGATCATGCCGAACGGCATCGACTATGTCGCGGCCTGGCTCGGCATCAGCCGGGTCGGTGGCGTGGTCGCGCTGATCAACACCAAGCTCGTCGGCCGGTCGCTCGCGCATTGCATCGGTGTCGCAAGGCCCGCCCACATCATTGTCGCGCACGAGCTCAAGGATGCGCTGGACGGCGCGTCGCCACCCCTGAACACGGAAGCAAAGGTCTGGACTCATGGCGATGCCCGCAGCGAACGTGCGATCGATGTCGCGCTTGCCGCCCTCGACGACGGGCCGCTTTCGCCGGACGAGCGTGGCGACGTCACCATCGACGACCGGGCCCTGCTAATCTACACGTCCGGGACGACCGGCCTGCCGAAAGCCGCCAGCATCAGCCACCGCCGCATCCTCAATTGGGGCTTTTGGTTCGCCGGCCTCACCGGCGCGACGCCGCAGGATCGGCTCTACGATTGCCTGCCGCTGTTCCACTCGGTCGGCGGCATCGTCGCGCCATGCAGCATGCTCGCTGCCGGCGGTGCGGTGGTGATCGCGGAAAAATTCTCGGCCTCGAATTTCTGGCCCGACATTGTGCGCCACGACTGTACGCTGTTTCAGTATATCGGCGAGCTCTGTCGCTACCTGCTCAAGGCGCCGCCGTCGGAATACGAGAACCGGCATCGCCTGCGGCTCGTCTGCGGCAACGGCCTGCGCGGTGATATCTGGGACGATTTTCAGGCGCGTTTCGCCATTCCGCGCATCCTCGAATTCTACGCGGCGACGGAAGGCAATTTCTCGCTGTTCAACGTCGAGGGCCAGCCCGGCGCGATCGGCCGCGTTCCGCCGCTGCTCGCGCATCGTTTCCCTGCCGGTCTCGTCAAGCTCGATCCCGATAACGGCGCGCCGCTGCGCAATGCAGAGGGGTTTTGCATCGCCTGCGCGCGCGGCGAGCCCGGCGAAGCCATAGGCCGCATCGGCACGGCGGATGAGGGCGGCGGCCGCTTCGAGGGCTATACCGAGGCGAGCGAGACCGAGAAGAAGATCCTGCGCGATGTCTTTGCCAAGGGCGATTCCTGGTTCCGCACCGGCGACCTGATGCGGCTCGACGAGAAGGGATTCTTCCACTTCGTCGACCGCACTGGCGACACCTTTCGCTGGAAGGGCGAGAACGTCGCGACTTCGGAGGTCAACGACGCAGTGCGCGATTTCAGCGGCGTGATCGACGCCACCACCTACGGCGTCAGCATCCCCGGCACTGATGGCCGCGCCGGCATGAGCGCGATCGTGGTGAACGAGGGCTTCGTGCTCGAGGCGCTGCCCGCCCATCTCGCACAGCGCCTGCCGGCCTATGCTCATCCCGTCTTCATACGCATCTCGCGCGAGCTCGATGCGACCGAGACGTTCAAGCAGAAAAAGGGCGAGCTCGCGCGCGAGGGGTTTGATCCGGGCGCGGTCTCCGATCCGCTGTTCATGCTGGACCCGAAAACCGGCGCCTATGTCGCGCTGGACGCAGAGACATATGCGCAAATCAACGAGGGTACGATCCGGCTCTAGCCGCGCGAAAATCCGCCAGATAGGTCCAATTTTATCCGAATTGTCCAAGAAGCCATTTACTTCTGTCGGGTAAACAAGCGGCCAAGGGAGGCGGTCATCAAGAGCCGCCGGAACACGAACGACAACAGAAGCGAGCCAGCCATGTCGGTACGGTCTAAGGTCATCGAAGCGATCCAGCAGATCGCCAAGGAGCAGCACGTCGCGCTTCCCGCACTCTCTGACGATCTGTCCCTGCACGAGACGGGATTCGACTCGCTCGCCTTCGCCATCCTGGTGGCACGCCTCGAGGACGAGACTGGCGTCGACCCCTTCACCATCTCCGAGGACGCAGCGTTCCCCGCCACCGTGGGCGATTTCGTGCGGGCCTACGAAAATGTCCCCGCGTGAGATCTTTGCGCTCCGCGACCATCTTGGCACGGAGCTGACCGGCCGCACGCTGTCGGACGCGCACGAGGTCGTGTCGCTGACGGATATCCTGTCGCAGACGGTCCTGGCTGGCCGCCTGGGCGAGCTGTCCGGCCGCGCGGTGCTGCTGAAATTGTCCGACCAGCTCCGGTCAGGCCTTGCCATGATCGAGCTCGACGGTATCGCGCGTCGCATGCTGCTGTGCCCACCCGATCTCAACCCCGCGCATCTCGATGCGCTGATGGCGGATGCCGGGATCGATGCCGTCGTCACCGACGAGCCCGATCGCTGGGCCGAGACCGGCGTGCCGCTGGTCGTCACCGCACAACTGCCGCTTCAAGCCACGACGCCGGCCAGGACAGAACGCGCCACGGAATGGCTGATGCTCACTTCGGGCACGTCCGGCGTGCCGAAAATCGCCGGCCATACGTTGGAGGCACTCACCGGCGCGATCATCGCCGAGGGCCCCGCGAAGGCGCCCGCGCCGGTATGGGCGACGTTCTACGACATCCGCCGCTATGGCGGCCTGCAGATATTCCTCCGCGCCGTCCTCTCCGGCGGCTCGATGGTGCTGTCCGATCCGCATGAGGCGCTCGGCGATCACGTCACGCGGCTGAACGCGCGCGGCGTCTCCCACATCTCCGGCACGCCCTCGCACTGGCGCAAGCTGTTGATGAGCGGCTCGGCCGCGCGATTCGCGCCGCGCTATGTCCGCCTCTCCGGCGAGATCGCCGACCAGGCTGTGCTGGACGGCCTGAAGGCGGCGTTCCCGAATTCCTCCGTCGGCCATGCCTATGCATCAACCGAGGCCGGCGTCGGCTTTGCCGTCAATGACGGGCTGGAAGGCTTTCCGGCGGACTATCTCGGCAACCGCAACGGCGTCGAAATGAAGGTCGTCGACGGCTCGCTACGCATCCGTTCGACCCGCACAGCGCACGCCTATATCGGCCGCGACGCGGCCGCGCTCACCGATGCGGACGGGTATGTCGATAGCGGCGATATCGTCGAATTGCGCGGCGACCGCTACTATTTCGTCGGCCGCCGCGGCGGCATCATCAATATCGGTGGGCTGAAGGTTCACCCCGAAGAGATCGAGGCGGTGATCAACCGTCATCCCGACGTACGGATGTCGCGGGCGAAGTCACGCAAGAGCCCGATCACCGGCGGCATCGTCGTCGCCGACGCGATCCTCGCCGACGGTACCGATACGGCGCGCGCGAAAGAGATCCGCGACCAGATCCTGGATCAGTGCCGCGCGCAGCTCGCGTCCCACAAAGTGCCGGCGGTGATCCGCTTCGTCGAGGCGCTCGACGTCACCCCGGCCGGCAAACTGGCGCGCACCGATGCATAATGTTCTCGTCACGGGTGGTAGCCGCGGCATCGGCCTTGCAATCGGCCAGCGGCTTGTTGATGGCGGCTACAACGTGATCGCGGCGGCGCGGCGCGAGAGCGACGCGCTCAAGGCGGCGATTGCCGGGTCGGAGGGGCGCCTGCATTTCCGCGCCTGCGACCTCGCCGTGATCGACGCGATTCCCGCTTTCGCAAAACTCGTGCGCGATGAATTCGGCCCGATCTACGGCCTCGTCAACAATGCCGGCCTCGGCACCGAAGGCCTGCTCGCGACCATGCACAATTCCGAGATCGAGGCGCTGGTGCAGCTCAACGTGCTGTCACCGATCATTCTCACCAAATATGTCGCACGGCAGATGATGGCCGACGGTGCCGGCCGCATCATCAACATCTCGTCGATCATCGCGACCACCGGCTATAACGGCCTCTCCGTTTACGGTGCGACCAAGGCCGCCGCTACCGGCTTCACCCGTTCGCTTGCGCGCGAGGTCGGCAAGCTCGGCATCACCGTGAACGCGATCGCGCCCGGTTTCATCGACACCGAGCTGACGCACAATCTCTCCGACGACAGCCGAAAGCGCATCGCCGGCCGCAGCGCGCTGCGGCGCCTGCCGGAGACCGACGACGTCGCGCGCATGGTGGAATATCTGCTGGGCGAGGGCGGGCGCAACGTGACGGGTAGCGTGTTCACGGTCGACGCGGGCAACACGGCGTAGGCGGAACTCTACTGCCACAATTGCATTGATCCGGCGCAATGACATCATCCGGATTTGGTCGTAAGATGCCGCGCAATTGATTGGCTTACGTCAATCGATCTGCCCTAATCGACAGGGAGCAGTCCATGACCGCTGCGAGCCCGGACAAGGCGTCGGCAAAGCCATCTTCCGCACAGCAAAGCGACGTCCACTGCCAGACCGTTCACTGCCAACCGATGTCTCATCAAAATTCAGGTGATCACGGTTACGAAATGTATCCGCAGAAATTCGTGCGTCTGGTCGGTTGCCACAACGTACCCTCATCCGCGCTGCGCAAGCGCGAGGGCGAGAAGCTGCACTAGACATTCAGGTCCGGTGCTTCGGCAGGTCAATCCGTTCGTGTGAGAACTCCGGCGGGCCGTCGGTCAGGCGGCGGATCCGGCGCTCGCGTTCGTCTTCAGACAGCGCAGGATCGAGCAGCGCCTCGAGTTCATGCACTGCAAGCTCTTCGATCCTGGTGGCATCCGAGGCGAGCGGGTGCCCTGGCGGGAGTGCCGGGGGCGCGACCTTCAGGCCCAGCTCGACCAGCGTACGAATGGCATCGGAGCGCGACAGGTGATGGGTTTCGGCCCAGCTATCGACGGCCGCGGTCAGGCTTTCCGGCATCTTCACCGCGCTGATCGGATCACGTCCGGTGCGCCGGCTTACCGGAGCGATGGAGTCCTTCCTGTCGAAGTCGGACACGTCGATGTTCCCGCGCAACCATGTGAGATCATCGAGACTAGACGCCATTTACGGCCAACTGTTTGATGCCGATCAATGACCTTCTGTGGCATTGCAGCGCGCCCTCATCTTGTTGTCCGGGTCCATTTCGGCCAATGGTTGCAAGGGCGCCCCCCGGCGAACCCGAATCGGTTCTTCCACGTATGTTTCTTTGGACGTGCGTCCCAACTATCCGGCATCATCCGATGACATCAGCGTTCTATAGCGGCATTCCAGTCTTTCGCGGCTTCACCAGCCTGATGGACCCCGCTTTGTATTCGCCGCTGCCCGACGACTGGAGCGTCGGCGTTGCCGACATCGTGGATTCCACCAAGGCCATCGCGTCGCAGCGCTACAAGGCGGTGAACATGGCCGGTGCCGCCGTGATCGCGGCGGTGACGAACGTATTGGAGGGACGCGAATTTCCCTTCGTGTTCGGCGGCGACGGCGCGAGTTTTGCGGTCGCGCCTGATGACCTCGAACTGGCCCGCGAGGCTTTGGCTGCGACCGCGACCTGGGTGCGGGAAGATCTCGATTTGCGGATGCGCGTCGCGCTGGTGCCGGTGAGCGCCATTCGCGCGCAGGGCCTCGACGTGCGCGTCGCGCGCTTCGGCCCGTCGGCCAATTTGTCCTATGCGATGTTTTCTGGCGGCGGGCTCGCCTGGGCGGACGCAGCGATGAAGCGCGGCGAGTTTGCGATCATCGAAGCGCCCGCGGGCACGCAGCCCGATCTCTCCGGCCTGTCCTGCCGCTTCGAGGTGATTCCGGCTGCGCGCGGCCTGATCCTGTCCGTGCTGGTCATGCCGGCCCAGGGCGCCGATCACTCGGCATTCCGCAACGTGATCGAGGACATCATCCATCTCGTCGAGCGCAGCCCGGATGCCGGTCGGCCCGTGCCGCCACAAGGGCCGCCGTTGACATGGCCGCCGCAGGGGCTGGAATATGAGGCGCGCACCATGCGCGGAGGTCCGCTGCTCGGGCGCCGCGCCCGCGTGCTGGCCTACACGCTTTTCGTCTATCTGATCATGCGCTTCGATCTCAAGGTCGGCGGCTTCGTGCCGAAGCTCTATACACGACAGGTCGTGGAGAACTCCGATTTCCGGAAATATGACGACGGCCTGCGCATGATCCTCGACTGTACGCCGGAGCTCGAACGCGCGCTCAGCGATCGTCTCGCAGCTGCCGCGCGCGATGGCATCGTGTGTTACGGTCTCCACCAGCAGGACGCCGCGATGATGACCTGCTTCACCCCGTCGGCGCTCCGCAGCGACCACGTCCATTTCATCGACGGTGCGCGGGGCGGCTACGCCTCGGCGGCGACGGCGCTGAAGGCAATGATGGCGTGAAGCGCTAGCGCCCCGCGCGGGTCCAGGTTTCGCCGCCGCAGAGCGCGCCGACGCAGCCTTCGACCCGCAGTGAATCCGCAGATGTCACGGTCACGCTGCTCGCATAGGTGCTGCCGTCGTCGGCATTGTAGATCTGGCCCGACCATTTGTTCGGTCCTGAAGGCTGCATGCCGCTGAACAATGGCAAGCCGATCATCGGGCGCCTGGCGAGGGCGGGATTGGGATTCTTGCTATCGGTAGCGGGCTGGCCGGTCGCGGTGTCGTGGGGTTCACGCAGCCAGACGACGTTGCCGCAGATGCCGCCGCCGCATTTGCTGATCTTGACGCGGGCATCCCCGGCCTGGGTGAGCCAGGTCCCGTCGGCGCTCTGCGCATGGGCGGCAGTCGCGCCAAGGAACGCAGCCAGAAGGACGATGAGAGCAGCGAATCTGGAAGTCATGAAGAGAGCCCCGAGGTGGAGCGCCTCCATAGCAGCCCAGCAGGATAGTGCAACGCTGGATGGAATCACATTCCTGCGTTTATCTGCCTGCGTGCATTGACCTGCGCTCATTTGCCCCAGCGCACCAAGGCGACCGAGCCTGCGGTCGACAGCCCGAACACCACCATGGCGCCGCCGACCAGTGCGAACAGGGTCCAGGCTGGAGCCTGCGCCATCATGAGGGTGCCGCCGCCGATCGCGACGATCAGAAGGCGCGCGGTGGAGGCGAGCACGGGACCGCCGACCCGCGCCGCGCCTTGCGAGGAGAAATACAGCGACACGCCCATGCCGAAGAACACAAAGGTCGGGCCCGCCCAGTGGAAGTAGCTGTGCGCGGCGGCGGCGACGCCGGCATCCCTGGTGAAGAGCGAAACCCACAGAGACGGATCGAGCGCGATGACGAGGCCGATCAGGCCGACCGTAATTCCCGAGGCCGCGGCCGCGGTCCAGGCCACGCGCCGCGCGCGCCTCACCTGTCCGGCGCCCATCGCCATGCCGACCATCGGCACCGATGCGATGCCGAAGGCGAAGGTGATCGGGATCAGCAAGAATTCCAGTCGCGAGCCGATGCCGTAACCGGCCAACATCTCGGTGCCGAAGGTCGCCAGGATCTTGGTGAAGATCAAAATGGTGAGCACGGTCTGGAGCGGCGACAGGCAGGCGACCGCGCCGACCTTGAGGATGTCGAAGAACAACGCGCGATCGAAATGGAAGGCGCGGAAATCCAGCGGCAGCCGGCTGCGGCCGGACCAGAGATACCAGAGGAAAAAGATCGCAGCACAGGTGAACGCGATCAACTGACCGGCGGCGACGCCGGGCATGCCGAATTGCGGCACGCCGAATAGGCCAAGCCCCAGCGTGCCGCCGAGCGCGATCTGGAGCACGCTCGTCCCGATCAGCGCCATCGAGGGCAGACGCATGTCGCCGGTGCCGCGGATCACCGAGGCCAGCGTGTTGACGAGCCAGATCGCGACCGCGCCGGAGAACAGCATTTGCGAATAGCCGCTGGCTTCCTCGAGTACACGCTCGCGCCCGCCCAGCAGCATGAAGAACGAGCGGCCGAAGACGAGCATCGTCACCGTGAAGAAAAGCCCGCCGCAGAGGCCGATGATGGCGGCGTGCAGCGCCAGCGTCGCCGCACGGGTCCGATCGCCGGCGCCGAGCGCGCGGCTGATCGCAGACGAGACGCCGCCGCCCATCGCGCCCGCGCTCATCATCTGCGTCAGCATGGCGAACGGAAACACCAGCGCGATCGCTGCGAGCGGGATGGTGCCGAGCCGGCCGATATAGGAGGTCTCGGCGACCGCAACCAGCGTGCTGCCGACCATCGCGATCATGTTGGGGATCGCAAGCCGCAGCAGTGTGGGCAGGATCGGTGCCGTCAGCAAGCCGGCGATGGGGGAGGCGACCGGGGCAGGCGGCGGCACGGCGTCTATCGAGGCGTCGATCGTCATGTGTCACCGCGCGGAATATTGGATGATGACCGACATATTATATGGCGTGCGGCGCCGGCGCCAGCCTCGCTTCACGCAGGGCTCACCAGGGCAGGCCGCAGAGGTCGATGGTGCCCAGCGTCGGCGCGCTGACGATGTTGCAGACATAGGGCGCCATGTGGGTGAAGCGGATCCGCCCCTCCGGCTGCTCGCAATAGACCTCGCCCTTGAAGGGGAGCCAGCTGCGGTTCTGGTAGAACGCGACATTGTGCGGCTCGCAGAACAGCAGCGCGAAGCGGACCGCCTCGTTGGCACGCATGGTATGCAGCGCGGCGTCGATCGCCATGGTGGCATAGCCGCGGCCGCGCCGGTCCTCCCGCGTGCAGACGCCGCCGATGCCGCCGATGTGAACCTTCTGCCCGTTCCAGGTGACGGTGCGGAAATAGATGCCGACATGGCAGACGAGACCATCATCGGGCGTCTCGATCAGCACGCGCAAATCGGCATTGGCCCATTTGACGTGAGCCCAGGAGGGCTTCTCGACGGCGTCGCGTCCCCAGACGGCGCTGAGCAGGGGCTGTGCGATCGGCCATGAGGCGTCGCCGTTCAAAATGTCGATCTCGATGCTCATCGCTCTCTCTTTCGCATCTCCGTGCCGCCGGTGCGTTTCGTTCTGCCATAAGCACCTCAAAGGCAATGATATTTTACGGCCCGGTTGAAACGACCGACATCCTTGCGACGATTTTATGCAATCCGGCCAAGCCGCCGCACCATGCCTTCTGGAAAATTCGCGGTATTTAACGGCCACGGAACCTTCTATAAGGGGTGACCGTTAAGTCTCGTTCCCCCATCAGTCGCGGACAACACCCATGACCTTTACGCTGCCCCCACTCCCCTACGCCTATGACGCCCTCGGGCAATTCATGTCGAAGGAAACGCTCGAATTCCACCACGACAAGCATCATCAGGCCTATGTCACCAACGGCAACAACGCGCTCAAGGGCACCGAATGGGAAGGCAAGTCCCTTGAGGAGATCGTCAAGGGCTCGTTCGGCAAGAACCCCGCGGTGTTCAACAATGCCGGCCAGCACTACAACCACATCCATTTCTGGAGCTGGATGAAGCCCAATGGCGGCGGCACCAAGCTGCCGGGCAAGATCGAGAAGAAGATCAACGAGGATCTCGGCGGCTTCGAGAAGTTCAAGACCGACTTCCAGGCGGCCGGCGTCGGCCAGTTCGGCTCCGGCTGGTGCTGGCTCCAAGTCAAGAACGGCAAGCTCGAGATATCCAAGACCCCGAACGGCGAGAATCCGCTGGTGCACGGCGCCACCCCGATCCTCGGCTGCGACGTCTGGGAGCACTCCTACTACATC
This sequence comes from Bradyrhizobium sp. MI1.3, assembly GCF_055811695.1. Lineage (NCBI taxonomy): Bacteria > Pseudomonadati > Pseudomonadota > Alphaproteobacteria > Hyphomicrobiales > Nitrobacteraceae > Bradyrhizobium > Bradyrhizobium sp. MI1.3. The sequence continues at coordinate 82,633 of NZ_JBVVPQ010000028.1, forward strand.
GACTATCGCAACCGCCGTCCGGACTATCTCAAGGCGTTCGTCGAGAACCTCGTGAACTGGGAATACGTCGAGTCCCTGTTCGACAAGGCGTAAGATTTTAGGCCACCATTCCGGGATGGTGCGCTAGCACCAGACCCGGAATCTCGAGATTCCGGGTTCGGCTTCGCCGCCCCGGAATGACGGAAACAACGGAAGGCGGTCGCACGTGCGGCCGCCTTTTTGCTGTGCGGAATTCGGCCCCGCATGGCCCTGCGCGAGGTGCGCATCGCTCCCGTCATCGTACTGTTTGCATCGCATCTGCGGCGCCCTTAATCAGGACGGGCATCACCCTCGAGCCGAACGCGCCCGTTGTCAGAACCCTCCCCGAAAGACCCGGCGCCCGCCGAGGACGCGGACTCCGAGCCACGGCCGGGGCGCGTGCGCAAGCCGATCGGCTGGTCGACCATCATCATCGCAGCGCTGGTGGCGGTGAGCGCGGGTCTGGTCTGGCGGCGTGACGGCACCGACGGTGTTCTCGAGATCCTGACCCACGATCTCTCGCTGTTCGGCGGCATCCTGCCGCGCGTGCTGGCCGGCTGCATGCTCGGTGCGTTCATCTCCGAGATCCTGCCGCACGAAAAAGTCTCGCGTGCGCTCGGGCCGAAATCGGGCCTGAAAGGCCTTCTGATCGGCACTGCCTTCGGCGCGATCCTGCCCGGCGGTCCCTTCACCGCCTATCCCGTGGCGAGTGCGTTGCTCGCGGTCGGCGCCGATTTCGGTGCCACCATCGCCATGGTCGTGAGCTGGACCTTGATCGGCTATGGCCGGGCGGTGGCCTGGGAAATCCCGATCATGGGTACCGACTTCACGCTGTGGCGCATCGTCATCTCGCTGCCGTTGCCGATGCTCGCAGGCGCGCTCGGCCGCTTCGTCTATGTCCGGCTCTATCCGAAGCCAGCCCTGAAGGACGACGAGAATTGAGCGCCGCGCTTCTAATCGACATCCTGTTGTGGGGCTCGGTGTTCGGCGTCGGCCTGATCGCCTTTCGCCGCGGCCCACCGGTGTTCAAGGCCTCGCTGCGCGAAGGCTCCATGGACTTCATCAACATCGTGCCCCGGATCGCGCTGGGGGTGATCGGCTCCGGCTACATCGCCGCCATCATCCCGCAGGAGGTGATCAGCGGCTGGCTCGGCCCGGACAGCGGTTGGCTCGGGGTCGCGACTGCCGTGGTCGCCGGGGCCGCGACCCCCGGCGGCCCGGTGATCGGGTTCTCGATCGGTACGGTGGCGCTGAAATCGGGCGGTGGGGTACCGCAGGTGGTCGCCTATGTCGTCGCTTGGGCGCTGTTTGCCTTCCAGCGGGTGATTTTGTGGGAAATTCCGTTCATGCCGGCCCGTTTCGTCTGGTTTCGCTGTGCGGTTTCGGTGCCGTTCCCGTTCGTCGCCGCCGCCATCGCCATGGTGATCGGGAAGCCCTAGAGCCCGGCGTGGACAGAGGTAATGTTATAATATAACGTTTCGGCATGGTTCCCGCCGCGTCCCAAGCCCATCATCACGATCATGCTCATGGCCATTCCCATGATCATTCCCGTGACCACGGGCATTCGCATGGACACGATCATACCCACGCACACATCCATGGTGCGGCCTCTCCGCATCCGGCTCAGGCGGCGCATTGGTCGATCCTGCGCATGACGATGGCCGCCCGCCTCGCGGCCGCGCTCTCGGTCTGTGCCGTGCTCTGGGGCGTGGTCTTCCTGGCGATGAGGTGACCATGGCGGCGCTGCATTTCCACAACGTTACGCTCGGCTATGACCGTCACCCGGCCGTGCACCACCTCAATGGTGAGGTCGCCCCGGGCGCGTTGCTGGCCGTGATCGGCCCGAACGGGGCCGGCAAGTCGACACTGCTGCGCGGCATTGTCGGCATCCTCAGACCACTCGACGGCAGCATCCATCTCGGCGGGCTCGACAGCCGCGATATCGCCTATCTGCCGCAGAGTGCGGAGATCGACCGCAGCTTCCCGATTTCGGTGCTGGACTTCGTTGCCACCGGGCTATGGCGCGGGACCGGCCTGTTCGGCGGCATCGGCAAGGCGGCGCGCGAAAAGATCCTCCGCGCGATCGCTTCCGTCGGTCTCAACGGTTTCGAAAACCGCCCGATCGGCACACTCTCGGGCGGCCAGATGCAGCGCGTGCTGTTTGCGCGCGTGCTGCTCCAGGACGCGCGGCTGATCGTGCTGGACGAGCCCTTCAACGCCATCGACAGCAAGACCACGGCCGATCTGCTGGCGCTGGTGAAGCACTGGCATGGCGAGGGCCGCACCGTCCTCGCCGCGCTGCACGACATGGAGATGGTGCGCACCCATTTCAGCGAGACGCTGGTGCTGGCGCGCGGGCCCGTGGCGTGGGGCCCGACGGCAGAGGTGCTGACGCCGGAAAACCTTATGGTCGCGATGCGGATGTGCGAAGCCTTCGACGACAGCGCCGCCGCCTGCTCGGCCGATGATGCCCGCTCACGGGCGGCTTGATATCCGATGCTCTATGACGCGCTGATCGGCCCGTTCACCGAATTCGAGTTCATGCGACGTGCGCTCGCGGCCGTCATCGCGCTGTCGCTCGCGGGCGCGCCGATCGGCGTGTTCCTGATGTTGCGGCGAATGAGCCTGGTCGGCGACGCCATGGCGCATGCCATCCTCCCCGGCGCCGCTGTCGGTTTCCTGCTTTCCGGTCTCAACCTGTTCGCGATGACGGCCGGCGGCCTGATCGCGGGTTTTGCCGTCGCGATCCTCGCAGGCCTCGTCGCACGCTCGACCGGGTTGAAGGAGGATGCCTCGCTCGCGACCTTCTATCTGGCCTCGCTGGCACTGGGCGTGACCATCGTCTCGATCAAGGGCACCAATATCGACCTGCTGCACGTGCTGTTCGGCAATATCCTCGCGATGGACGATCAGACGCTGCTGGTCGTCGCCTTCAACGCCACGGTGACGCTGCTGGTGCTCGCCGTGATCTATCGCCCGCTGGTGATCGAGAGCGTCGATCCCTTGTTCTTGCGCACCGTGAGCCGGGCTGGCGGGCCTGCGCATCTCGCTTTCCTTGCGCTGGTCGTGATCAACCTCGTCAACGGCTTTCAGGCGCTCGGCACGCTGCTCGCGGTCGGCCTGATGATCCTGCCGGCCGGCATCGCGCGGTTCTGGTCGCGCGATCTCACCGTCATGATCTGCATCGCGGTCGTCGCTGCCGCCGTCTCCGGCTATGCAGGTCTTGTGCTGTCGTTCCAGACCCGTGTGCCCTCGGGCCCTGCGATCATTCTGGTGGCGAGCGCGCTCTACACCGTCTCCGTTCTGTTCGGCCGGGTCGGCGGCGTCGTCAGGCAGCTGTTTCCCGGCCGGCATCTGGAAGCGTGACAGCGATGCGGCGCATCCTGCTTTGTGTGCTCTTGCTGATCGCCTCGCCGCTGCACGCTGCGGAGCAGCTGAAGGTCGTCGCGAGCTTCTCGATCCTCGCCGATTTCGTCCGTAATGTCGGCGGCGACCGGATCAATCTGACGACGCTGGTCGGGGCCGACAGCGACGTCCACGTCTACACGCCCGCGCCCAGCGATGCGAAGCGGATCGCGGACGCAAAGCTGGTCATCGTCAACGGCCTTGGTCTCGAGGGCTGGCTGCCGCGCCTCGTGCAGTCCTCCGGATCCAAGGCGCAGGTGATCACCGCGAGCGCCGGCATCGCGCCGCTCAAGCTCGGTTCGGCCGCCGACCCGCATGGCTGGCAGTCCGTTCCCAACGCCAAAATCTACGTCACCGACATCGCCAATGCGCTGGCCGCGGCCGACCCTGATGACGCGGAGCTCTTCCGCGCCCAGGCCAAGGCCTATCTGGAAAAGCTCGAAACGCTTGACCGCGAGGTCCGCGATGCCGTGGCCAAAATCCCGCAGGAGCGGCGCAAGGTGATCTCGACCCATGACGCCTTCGGCTATTTCGCCGCCGAATACGGCGTCCAATTCATCGCGCCGCTCGGCGTCTCCACGGAAACCGAGCCCAGCGCGCGGGACATCGCCACCATCATCGGCCAGATCAAGGCCCAGAAAATCCCAGCCGTGTTCCTGGAAAATATCAGCGACGACCGGCTGATCCGGCGGATCGCGGCGGAGACCGGCTCAAAAGTCGGCGGGACCCTGATTTCGGACGGTTTGACCGGCGAAAAGGGGCCTGCACCCACTTACATTGATATGGTCAGGCACAATATAAAGGCCCTGACCAGCGCGCTTGACCACTAGGGCAGGGGCCACCCCGCCTCGCGTCGCGCGAAAAGCCCGAAGTCCGGAGTTGTTATGTCTGAAGCGACCGCCCCAAAAATTCCCGTGACCGTCCTGACCGGCTATCTCGGTGCCGGCAAGACCACGCTGTTGAACCGCATCCTGTCGGAAAACCACGGCAAGAAGTACGCCGTCATCGTCAACGAATTCGGCGAGATCGGCATCGACAACGACCTCATCATCGGCGCCGATGAGGAAGTGTTCGAGATGAACAACGGCTGCATCTGCTGCACCGTGCGTGGCGATCTCGTGCGCATCATGGAAGGCCTGATGAAGCGCAAGGGCAAGTTCGACGCCATCATCGTCGAGACCACCGGTCTTGCCGATCCGGCACCGGTGGCCCAGACCTTCTTCGTCGACGAGGACGTGCAGAAGAACGCGCGTCTCGATGCGGTGGTCACGGTTGCGGACGCAAAATGGCTGTCCGACCGTCTCAAGGACGCGCCCGAGGCCAAGAACCAGATCGCCTTTGCCGACGTCATCGTGCTGAACAAGACCGATCTCGTCACCAAGGGCGAGCTTGCCGAGGTCGAGGCCCGCATCCGTGCCATCAACCCCTATGCGAAGCTGCACCGCACCGAGCGCTGCTCGGTGGCTTTGGCCGACGTGCTCGACCGCGGCGCCTTCGACCTCGATCGCATCCTCGACATCGAGCCGGACTTCCTGAATGCCGATGATCATGACCACGACCATGATCATCATCACCACGGCCACGACCATCATCACGATCATGATCACGGCCACGGCCTGAAGCACTATCACGACGAGGATATGCAATCGCTGTCGCTCAAGACCGACAAGCCGCTCGATCCCAACGTGTTCATGCCCTGGCTCCAGAATCTGGTGCAGGTGGAGGGCGGCAAGATCCTGCGCTCCAAGGGCATCCTCGCCTTCCACGACGACGACGACCGTTACGTCTTCCAGGGCGTCCACATGATGCTGGAGGGCAACCACCAGCGGAAGTGGAAGGACGGCGAGCCGCGCGAGAGCCGCCTCGTCTTCATCGGCCGCGAATTGCCGCAAGATCTCATTCGCCAGGGTTTTGAGAGCTGCATCGTCTCGTGATGAAAGAGTTTACGCCGCCCGCCGATTCCGCCTCGATCGTCTCCGTCACCGAGCGCGTCAAGCCGCTCGCGCTCGGGATGGTCGTGACCTCCGTGCATTTCCTTGGGCCCCGCGCCGCCTTCGTCGGCGGCGAGGAGACTGTCGCGTTCGTGGATGGCCAGGGCGAGATCAGCAAGGTCGCGGTGCACAGCGGCGGCATTCTCTCCGCCGCCTCCGACGGCAAGCGCCTCGTGATGGGCGGCGACGATGGAAAAGTCGTGTCGCTCGACGCCAAGGGCGAAGTGACGCTGCTTGCGACCGACCCGAAGCGGCGCTGGATCGATGCGGTGGCGCTGCATCCGGACGGTGCCTACGCCTGGTCGGCCGGCAAGACCGCTTTCTTCAAGAGCGGCAAGAGCGAGGAGAAGTCGCTTGAGGTGCCCTCAACCGTTGGCGGCCTCGCGTTTGCGCCGAAGGGCCAGCGTCTCGCGATCGCCCATTACAACGGCGCGACGCTGTGGTTTCCCAACATGGCGGGATCGGCCGAATTCCTGCCCTGGGCTGGCTCGCATCTCGGCGTCACCTTCAGCCCGGACAACAAATTCCTGGTCACCACGATGCACGAATCCGCGCTGCACGGGTGGCGGCTTGCCGACAACAGGCACATGCGTATGACCGGCTATCCCGGCCGCGTCCGCTCGATGTCGTGGAGCGCGGGCGGCAAGGCGCTGGCGACCTCGGGCGCCGACACGGTGATCCTGTGGCCGTTTGCCAGCAAGGACGGCCCGATGGGCAAGGAGCCCGCGATGCTCGCGCCGCTCCAGGCGCGCGTGTCGGTCGTCGCATGCCATCCCAGGAACGACATCTTCGCCGCCGGCTATAGCGACGGCACCGTGCTGATGGTGCGTCTGGAGGACGGCGCCGAGATCCTTGTCCGCCGCAATGGCACGCCGCCGGTGGCCGCGCTCGCCTGGAACGCCAAGGGGACGCTGCTGGCGTTCGCCGACGAAAATGGGGATGGCGGGCTGCTGGAGCTTTGATCTGTCATTGTTCCGGCCGTAGATGGGGCCATGCGGTTTCTGACGACCTTCCAGATCGCTGACTTTGCGGACACGCTGGTCAGTCTGTTCACGGCCTTCGTGCTGGGCACGCTGATCGGTGCCGAGCGGCAGTACCGCCAGCGCACCGCGGGCCTGCGTACGAACGTGCTGGTCGCGGTCGGCGCCGCCGCTTTCGTCGATCTCGCCATGCACCTGACCGGCGCCGACGGCGCGGTGCGGGTGATCTCCTACGTCGTCTCGGGCATCGGCTTTCTCGGCGCCGGCGTCATCATGAAGCAGGGGATGGACGTGCGCGGGCTCAATACCGCGGCGACGCTATGGGCTTCGGCCGCGGTCGGCTCCTGCGCGGGCGCCGACATGATTGCCCAGGCGGCGGCGCTGACGGTGTTCGTGATTGCCGGCAACACCATGTTGCGGCCATTGGTCAACGCCATCAACCGCATTCCGCTGAACGAGAAGACCTCCGAGGCGACCTATTACTTCAAACTCGCGGTCGCACCGGACGCCTTGCCCGACATGCGCGACCGCCTGGTCGAGAAGCTCGAGGGCGCAAAATATCTGGTGGCCGATATCGAAATGGTCGAGACTGGGGACGATCTGATCGAGATCGTGGCAAAGCTGGTCGCGAGCGCCGTCGATCCGAACGAGCTGAATGCGGTGGCGACCGATCTCCAGCACCTGCCCGGCGTCCGCCACGCCACCTGGGAAGTCAGCACCACGGATTGAGCGCGCAGGCGTCGAGTTCCGGCCGTCACGGGCAGGGAACCGCAGACCGGCGATTTCGTTGATCCCCTGGACAAAGGCGGTGATCGACATGCCCGGCCAATATGACAAGCGCAGACTGAAGCTCGACCTGATGGTTGCCTGCTCGCTGTTCGCGGCAGGCGTCGTGGTGTCAGGCATGTCGCTGGCGCAAATCCGCGCCGAGACCCGGATGCAGACGGCCCAGGCGACGCAACCCCTTCAGGGCACGCCGTCCGACGATCAGAACAAGCCCGCGGAAGCCAAGCCCGGCGGCGACCGGCCGACCACGCCCGCCCCAGAGCCGGCGCGACCCGACCCACAGACGCAAGGGGCTGCCGGTGCGGCTAAACCAGCATTGCCGCCAGCGCCAGCCGAGAAGATCGCGCCGCCGATTGAGAGGAAGTAGGCTCCCCTGTCATTCCGGGCTCGCGCCAAGTGGCGCGCCTCGGAATGACGAGCGGAGAGTTGGGTGACGGCTCTCACCGCACCAGAACGTTCCGGAACTGCCACGGATCTGACGTATCGATATCCTCCGGAAACAGTCCCGGACGATCCGTCAGCGGCGTCCAGTCGGTATAAAACCCCTTCACCGGGCCGAGATACGGCAGCTGAATTTCCAGCAGGCGATCGAAATCCATCTCGTCGGCTTCGACGATGCCTTCCTTCGGGTTTTCGAGCGCCCACACCATGCCGCCGAGCACGGCGGAGGTCACTTGCAGGCCAGTGGCGTTCTGGTAGGGCGCGAGCTTGCGGGTCTCTTCGATGGAGAGCTGCGAGCCGTACCAATAGGCATTGTTGTCATGGCCGAACAGCAGCACGCCGAGTTCGTCGATACCGTCGACGATCTCGTTCTCGTCGAGGATGTGGTGCTTCTCCTGCATCTTCGCGGCGCGGCCGAACATTTCATGCAGTGACAGCACGGCATCGTCAGCCGGATGATAGGCATAGTGGCAGGTCGGACGGTACACCGCCGTGCCCGATGCGTCGCGCACGGTGAAATAGTCGGCGATCGAGATCGACTCGTTGTGGGTGACGAGGAAGCCATACTGCGCGCCGCGGGTCGGGCACCAGGTGCGCACGCGCGTGTTGGCGCCGGGCTGCATCAGATAGATGGCAGCGCCACAGCCGGCTTCGTGAGTCCGCGCATTTTCGGGCATCCATTTTTCATGGGTGCCCCAGCCGAGTTCTGATGGCTGCACGCCTTCCGACAGAAAACCTTCCACCGACCAGGTGTTGACGAAGACATCCGGCTCTTTCGGCTTCTTGGAGCGCTGGGTGTCGCGTTCAGCGATGTGGATGCCCTTGATGCCGGCCTGTCGCATCAAGTCCGCCCATTCGGCTTTGGTTTTCGGCTTGGGGGCATTGAGCTTCAGATCGGCGGCGACATTGAGCAGCGCCTGCTTCACGAAAAACGAGACCATGCCGGGATTGGCGCCACAGCAGGAGACCGCCGTCGTCGAGCCTGCAGGGCGCGCCTTCTTGGCAGCCAGCGTCGCTTCGCGAAGGGCGTAATTGGAGCGCGCTTCCGGGCCTTTCGAGGAGTCGAAATAGAAGCCGAGCCAGGGCTCGTTGACGGTGTCGATATAGAGAGCGCCGAGCTCGTTGCAGAGCTCCATGATGTCGGTGGAACCGGTATCGACCGAGAGATTGACGCAAAAGCCCTGGCCGCCGCCCTCAGTGAGCAGCGGGGTCAGCAACTCGCGATAATTGTCCCTGGTCACGGCCTTCTGGATGAAACGCACATTGTGCTTCTCGCAATGCGCCTTGCGGCCCTCGTCCTTGGGATCGATCACGGTGACGCGCGACTTGTCGTATTCGAGATGCCGCTCGATCAGCGGCAACGTGCCTTTCCCGATGGAGCCGAAGCCGACCATGACGATGGGACCAGTGATCTTCGCGTAGATCTGCGAGGCGGGGCTCATGGGATGGTTTCTCCGGAACGTGCTGGCGGACAAAGGGTGGGTGGATCAAGCGCTACGGCGCTTGGCGGTGACTTCGATCTCGACCTTCATCTCGGGCTTGGCGAGGCCGCTGACGACCACCAAGGTCGCGGCCGGCCTGATGTCACCGAGAACCTCGCCGCAGACGGCGAAATGGGCATCGATATAGCTAGCGTCGGTGACGTAATAGGTCGCGCGGACGATATCGGCCATCTCGAATCCGCCCTCCTGCAGGGCGGCTTCGATGGTCTTGAAGCAGTTGCGTGACTGGCTCGTGACATCGGCCGGCATGGCCATCGTCGTGTAGTCATAGCCGGTGGTGCCCGCGACGAAGGCGAACTCGCCGTCGATCACGGCGCGGCTGTAGCCGACGGTCTTCTCAAGCGGAGAGCCGGTGGAGATCAGGCGACGGGACATGGTCTTGGGCCTCGACTGAAGGGGGCGTTTGGCGGGTTAAAGGGCGTTTCTCAGGCCCGCGCAACCCTAAAGCAAAGGGTCGCGCGAGCATCTCCGCTCGCCGCGGCTTTGGTCATCGCGATCATGGCAATCCCTTACGCCGCGCGCGCCTCGAGGCCGCGAACTAGCCTCCGTTTGGGTAGGGCCGCGCCAGTCGGGACGATCATCCCGGCGGCGCCATCCAGCGCACCCGCTTCGAATTCGATCGCCAGCAGGCGGTCGCGCTCGAACGGACCGGGCAGCGACAGCTCGCCGGTGTTGGCGGCTGAGAAGCCGAAGCGGGCGTAATAAGGGGCATCGCCAAGCAGGATCACGGCGGCATGCCCGCGCGCCCGGGCGGCAGCCAGCGCTTGTTGCATCAGCGCGGCGCCGATCCCGAGCTCGCGGCAAGCAGGGTCCACCGCCAGCGGTCCGAGGACCAGAGCGGGCCTGCCTCCGGCGCTGACGTGCCACAGCCGCACGGTTCCCACGAGCTTCCCCTCGCGCATCGCGGCCAGCGCAAGGCCGGCTGCGGGTGCGCGTCCGTCGCGCAGGCGCTGGCAGGTGCGGCCATGGCGGTTATCGCCAAAGGACGCATCGAGCAGCGCTTCACGCATCGCAACGTCGCCAGCACGCTCCGCACGGATCGCGAACGGAGCGGCTTTCGAGGTGGGGTCAACCTGTGTCTTCCGAAGAGCAGTCATGGCGCGTCAGTCCCCGCTTGAAACCGACGTGCGCAAAGCACGCCGGTCCAAGGCGTCGTCAGATCGAAATGTCAGGGAGGAGCCGGCAAGCCGGCTCCCGGGTTCGTCAGGCCTCGGAAAGAGAGGCGATCAGATATGGTAGGTCTTCAGCGGCGGGATGCCGTTGAACGCCACCGCCGAGTAGGTCGACGTATAGGCCCCGGTGCCTTCGATCAGCAGCTTGTCGCCGATCTCGAGCGTCACCGGAAGCGGATACGGGTTCTTCTCGTACAGCACGTCGGCGCTGTCGCAGGTTGGCCCAGCGAGCACGCACGGTGTCATGTCCGCACCGTCATGCGGGGTGCGGATGGCGTAACGGATCGACTCGTCCATGGTCTCGGCGAGACCGCCGAACTTGCCGATGTCCAGATAGACCCAGCGCACCTCGTCCTCGTCGCTCTTCTTGGAGATGAGCACGACCTCGGACTCGATGATGCCGGCGTTGCCCACCATGCCGCGGCCCGGCTCGATGATGGTCTCCGGAATCTGGTTGCCGAAGTGCTTGCGCAGCGCGCGGAAGATCGAGCGCCCGTAGGTGACCACCGGCGGCACGTCCTTCAGGTACTTGGTCGGGAAACCGCCGCCCATGTTGACCATGGTCAGGTTGATACCGCGCTCCGCGCAGTCGCGGAACACCTGCGAGGCCATCGCCAGCGCACGGTCCCACGCCTTCACCTTGCGCTGCTGCGACCCGACATGGAAGGAGATGCCGCACGGCTCCAGGCCCAGACGCTTGGCAACGTCGAGCACGTCGACGGCCATCTCCGGGTCGCAGCCGAACTTGCGCGACAGCGGCCATTCGGCGCCGGCGCAGTCATAGAGGATGCGGCAGAACACCTTTGCGCCGGGAGCGGCACGGGCGACCTTCTCGACTTCGGCGGCGCAATCGACCGCGAACAGCCGAATGCCGAGCGCGAAGGCACGCGCGATGTCGCGCTCCTTCTTGATCGTGTTGCCGAAGGAGATGCGGTCGGGCGTCGCACCGGCGGCCAACGCCATCTCGATCTCGGCGACCGTGGCGGTGTCGAAGCAGGAGCCCATGGAGGCGAGCAAAGCCAGCACTTCCGGCGCCGGGTTCGCCTTGACCGCATAGAACACGCGGCTGTCGGGCAGCGCCTTGGCAAAGGTCTGGTAATTGTCGCGCACGACTTCGAGGTCGACGACGAGGCACGGTTCGGTGTCGAGGCCCTCGCTGCGGCGGTTGCGCAGGAATTCCTGGATACGGTCGGTCATAGCACTCTCCCAAACGGCCCAGCGACGGGGATCCGTTCAAAAAATGACGTCGGATAAGAGCGCTCCGGCCAGATCGCGCGATGGAGGCGCGACGAGCCAAAGACTCAGATCAGACTGTGCTGCCGTGGATTGGTTGGGAATGTTCCCGCCCGCACACCTGGCAATGAAGGACAAGCCTTTTCAGTAGCCCGCGCCGGCGTTGGACTGCCGGTAGAGACCAAAAAAGCCCGATCCGTCGTTGCTTTAAGTCGCGTCCCCCGTTGAGAGCGGGGTGCGCCGGTTCGCCTCCGGCTGCCAGTCACGGTTGCAAAGAGCAAAGTCACCTTCGACAAGGCATCTCTTTGAGAGAGATGCTGGACGCTCCGGGTTTGCTTTCGTCTTCCGGCTATGAGCCTTCCGACTTCCACACTTCCGAAGAGCCCCTCGGCTTCTTCGCCCCTTGGCGGCTGTCCGGCCTCTTGTCCGGATACCTACCGACTGACACACGACCACAGGCACGTGCGAAATTGGGCAATCCGCACATAAGTGTTTTGACTCTGCTTCGCAAGAGATTTTTTAGGCTGCGAACAGAATTGCCTAACATCTGCTTGCGCAGTGTTGCGCGAGCGACGCGGAAGATGAACGCGCGTTAAGTTTTCTGTGCGGCGCGCGTCACTCGCGCGCGTGCGCGCTTCAGCCGCGCTTCGTGAACGGCTCGACGCGCTGAGCGGCGCGGATGAAGGCAGTCATGACGAGCACGCCGAGCGCGAACAGCGCGGCCTGAAGGATGTGCGTGCCCTGCTCGCCCAGCCCGAACAGGATCGCGAGCGCCCAGCCGCCGGCAAACGCCGCGCCGAACACCTCGGCGCCGATCAGGATGGCGGCGCTGATGACGGTGATGACGCTCGGCCAGACGATCCGACGGGAAGACGAGGAAGTCGCGTTCATGAGCTCAGGGGTCCTAGGCTTTGAAGGGCCGCAATCTCCCCGAAAAGGCAGCCGGGAGCAAGGGCAAATGGCCCAAAAAAGCCCCATCGCGTGCTATAGCTGGCCGCAACAATCGAGCCACAAATCGGGACTTGTAATGTCAGAAACCCGCCAAACTACGGACTCCGAGACCAACCCGCTGCTGAAGGCCTGGGTGACGCCATTTGCGACCCCGCCCTTCGACGAGATCAGGCCGGAGCACTTCCTCCCGGCCTTCGAGCAGGCCTTCGCGGACCACTCCGCCGAGATCGCTGCGATCACCAACGACCCGACTGCGCCCGACTTCGCCAACACCATCACGGCGCTGGAGCGCTCGGGCAAGCTGCTCAGCAAGGTTGCGTCAGTCTTTTACGACCTCGTCTCGGCGCATTCCAACCCGGCCATCCTGGAGATCGACAAGGAGGTTTCCTTGCGGATGGCGCGGCACTGGAATCCCATCATGATGAACGCCGTGCTGTTTGGCCGCATCGCCCAGCTGCACGAGAACCGCGCCAATCTCGGTCTGACACCGGAACAGCTCCGCCTGCTCGAGCGTACCTACACCCGCTTCCACCGTTCCGGCGCCGGCCTCTCCGAAGAGGCCAAGACGCGGATGGCGGAGATCAACGAGAGACTCGCCCAGCTCGGCACCAGCTTCAGTCATCATCTGCTCGGCGACGAGCAGGAATGGTTCATGGAGCTCGGCGAAGCCGACCGCCAGGGCCTGCCGGAGAGTTTTGTCGCCAGTGCCAAGGCTGCGGCGGAAGAACGCGGCATGGCCGGCAAGGCCATCGTCACCCTGTCGCGCTCCTCGGTCGAACAGTTCCTGAAGAGCTCGGCCCGGCGTGACCTGCGCGAGAAGGTCTACAAGGCCTTCACCGCGCGGGGCGACAACGGCAACGCCAACGACAACAACGCGACCATCGTCGAGGTCCTGAAGCTGCGCGAGGAAAGCGCCAATCTCCTGGGCTACCCGACCTTCGCGGCGTACCGGCTCGAGGATTCCATGGCCAAGACGCCGGAAGCCGTGCGCGGCCTTCTGGAGCGGGTCTGGAAGCCGGCGCGGGCGCGGGCGCTCGCCGATCGCGACGACATGCAGGCGCTGATCACGGAGGAGGGTGGCAATTTCAAGCTCGCCCCCTGGGACTGGCGCTTCTATGCCGAAAAGCTCCGCCTTCAGCGCGCCAATTTCGACGACGCCGCGATCAAGCCGTATCTGGCGCTCGATCACATGATCGCCGCCGCCTTCGACTGTGCCACGCGCCTGTTCGGCGTCACCTTCGAGGAGCGCAAGAACGTGCCGGTCTGGCATCCGGACGTCCGGGTTTGGGAGATAAAGGGGCAGGACGGCAAGCACAAGGCGCTGTTCTATGGCGACTACTTCGCCCGGCCGTCGAAGCGCTCCGGCGCCTGGATGACCTCGCTGCGCGACCAGCAGAAGCTCGACGGCGAGGTCGCACCCCTGATCCTCAACATCTGCAACTTCTCAAAGGGCGCGGATGGGGAACCCTCGCTGCTGTCGCCGGACGACGCCCGCACCCTGTTCCACGAGTTCGGCCACGGCCTGCACGGCATGCTCTCCAACGTGACCTATCCGTCGCTGTCGGGCACCTCCGTGTTCACCGATTTCGTCGAGTTGCCGTCGCAGCTCTACGAGCACTGGCAGGAGCGGCCCGAGGTGCTGCAGCAATTCGCCCGCCACTACCAGACCGGCGAGCCGCTGCCGGACGATCTGCTGCAACGGTTCCTGGCCGCGCGAAAATTCAACCAGGGTTTTGCCACCGTCGAGTTCGTCTCCTCGGCGCTGATCGATCTCGAATTCCACACCCAGCCGGCCTCCGCCGCGCAGGATGTCCGCGCCTTCGAGAGACGCGAGCTGGAAAAGATCGGCATGCCCGAGGAGATCTCGCTGCGTCACCGTCCCACGCAATTCGGTCACATCTTCACCGGCGATCACTATGCCGCCGGCTATTACAGCTACATGTGGTCGGAGGTGATGGATGCCGACGCCTTCGGCGCGTTCGAGGAAGCCGGCGACATCTTCGATCCCGCCGTCGCAAAACGCCTGCACGATGACATCTACTCGAGCGGCGGATCGGTCGATCCGGAAGCCGCCTATGAGGCCTTCCGCGGCCGCCCGCCGGAGCCCGACGCGCTCTTGCGTCGCCGCGGCCTGCTCGACGCTCCGAAGGCGGCCTGATGGGCATGCGGGCCCTGTTGGGGCTGCTGCTCGGTGTCGCCCTGTCGCTCGCGGCAGGCGCGGCGCGGGCGCATCCGCATGTCTGGATCACTGCGACCAGCGAGTTGCTCTATGCCGCGGACGGCAGCATCACCGGCGTGCGCCACGCCTGGACGTTTGACGACATGTTCTCGGCCTATGCGGTGCAGGGGCTCGAGAGCAAGACCAAGGGCGCCTACACCCGCGAGGAGCTGGGGCCGCTGGCGCAGACCAATGTCGAGTCGCTGAAGGAATATGCCTACTTCACCTTCGCGCGAGCCGACGGCAAGAAGGAGCGATTCCAGGAGCCGGTCGACTATTTCCTCGACTACAAGGATAGCGTGCTGACCCTGCACTTCACGCTGCCGCTGAAGAACCCGGTCAAGCCCAAGCAATTGATGCTCGAAGTGTTCGACCGCTCCTTCTTCATCGACTTCCAGATGGCCAAGGACAATCCGGTCAAGCTGGTCGGCGCGCCCGCCGGCTGCCAGATGAAGCTGGAGCGGCCGAGCGACGGCACCGCGAGTGCGCAGAAGCTCAACGAGCAGACCTTCATGAACGGCGAGAATTCCAATTTCGGCATGATGTTCGCCAACAAGATCACGGTGGATTGCCCGTGAAGCGGCAACTCACGCCCATGGCACGCGGGCTCGCTGTCTGCGCCGGCGTTCTTCTCGTCGTGGGCGTGACCGATGCGGCGCTCCACGATCTCCTCGCGCAGAACCCGTTCGGCGCGCCGCGTTCGCCACAAGCTGCCCAGCCCGAGGCCGGCGGCTTGATCGGCTGGCTGTTGGCAAAACAGTCGGAATTCTATCGGCAGATGTCGGCGACCATCCGCGCCGCGAAGTCCGATGGCTCCGCGGTGTGGACGCTGCTGTTCATTTCCTTTGCCTATGGCATTTTCCACGCGGCCGGCCCGGGCCACGGCAAGGCGGTGATCGCCTCCTATCTCGTCGCCAATCGCGAGACCGCCCGGCGGGGCATCGCGCTGTCGTTTGCCTCGGCGTTGATGCAGTCGCTGGTGGCGATCCTGATCGTCGGCATCTCGGCCTGGGTGCTGAATGCGACCGCCAAGACCATGTGCAAGGCGGAGGGCGTGATCGAGATCGCGAGCTACGCGTTGATCGCGCTGTTCGGTCTGCGCCTGGTCTGGGTCAAGGGCCGCACTTTCATCCGTGCGCTGCAGGCGGTTCAACCGGTGCCGGCGATCGCGGGCGTGCCGCATGACCATGATCACGACCATCACCATGCGCACGCCCATCATCACCACCAGCATAACCACGTCCATGACGAGCATTGCGGCCATTCCCACGGCCCCACCCCGAGCGAGCTCGCCGGCCCCGGTGGCTGGGGGCGCGGCTTTGCCGCGATCCTGACCGTCGGCATCCGTCCCTGTTCGGGCGCGATCCTGGTGCTGGTGTTCGCGCTGGCCCAGGGCCTGTTCTGGGCCGGCATCGCCGCGACCTTGCTGATGGGGCTCGGCACCGCGATCACGGTCGCGGCCATTGCGGTGGTCGCCGTCTCCGCCAAGGACATCGTCGCCCGCCTGAGCGCCGGACGCGACGGCAGCGGCGCACTGTTCATGCGCGGCATCGAATTCGCCGCCGCCGGCCTCGTGCTGCTGTTCGGCGCAGGCCTGTTGTTGGGTTACGTCGCGGCCGAACGGACGACGTGTTTTTGAGTTTTTCCCTCGCCCCTTGTGGGAGAAGGTGGGGCGAAGCGCCGGATGAGGGGTTCTATCCGCGAACGCAGCTGCAAGAGGATCGCTCGCGGAGACAACCCCTCACCCGTGGGGGGGGGGGGGGGGCCCCCCCCCCCCCCCGCGGGCGGGGGGGGGGGGAAAAAAAAAAAACAACGACCGAGCGGCGGCGCGCGACCCCAAAA
>NZ_JBVVPQ010000029.1:0-14519 GCF_055811695.1 Bradyrhizobium sp. MI1.3
GGGCGCGCCGCTGCAGAAACGCTGGAGGATGTCGCCGCTCGTGCCGCGGAACGCCAGGCACAGGCCGGGCGTCATCACATAAGCCGAAACGGGGTCGAGGTTGGGAAAGTCCGAGCGGGGGCTCGCCACCCACTGGATCTTGCCCTGCTGCAGCTCCAGCGTCTTGGCCACGATCGCGGCGATATCGTCGAGGCGCGCATGCGCCGCGCGGTCGGCCGTAATCAGGAAATAAGCGGAGATCGCGGCGAAGCAGGCGGCCGATATCGCGGCCACGCGCAACGTCAGACGGACTTTGAGATCGAACCTCGAGCGGTTCCACATCGGCGGGCACCTGGTGCGAACGGGTTTGTCGCGTCCGCATTAAACGGCAGAACGCATCCGGCGCAAAGCCGCCAGGCGTGAGTGCGGTGCACCGTCGTGAAATTTTCCCGGCCATCGCCGGGACCGGCGCCGCTGCATGGCTTAATTGCGCCGTCCAGATTGGCGCGCCGCACCGTCACACGAGGCACGTTTATGCACCTGCGCCGGTTGATCCTCTCAGTCTGTCTCCTTCTCCTAATTCCGGCGTTTCATGCGCCGGCCGGCGCCGAAACCGCCATCGGCATCGCCATGGACGACTTCAGCTATACCGATACGTCGGCGGAGCCCGCCAACCAGACCGCCGCCCACGAGCGACGGCTGGCGGCCTTCATGGCCGCGCTCCGGCAAGACATCGGCGGAGACCGGCGCTACCGGCTCGTGCCCTCGGCCCAGGACGGCGCCGCGTTCAAGGTGATCGGCGGCATCCAGAAGACGAGCACGCTGGTGCAATGGGCCAAGGTCGCCGTGATCGACGTCAGTGCCAAAAAGATCGTGATGGACAAGCTCTACACCTTCCGCGGGGACAATGATGAATCCTGGGAGCGCGCCGAGATGTTCGTATCCCGCGAGATCATGGCCGCACTCGCCACACCCGCGCCGATCGCACTGGCCGTGTTCGAATTCGAGCTTGACGACAACACCGCGGCGCCGGCCGCCGGCCTCGCGGCCGCTGATGCATCCTATCTGGCCGACGTGACCGGCAGCGTCCGCGACGCCCTCGGCCGATCCGGCCGCTACCGCGTCGTCGATGTCGGCAGGGCCAACGAGGAGGCGGTGAAGGCGCGCGCTCTACGCGACTGCGGCGGCTGTGAGGCTGCCATTGCGCAAGGGCTCGGTGCGGATCAGTCTCTCATTGGT
This sequence comes from Bradyrhizobium sp. MI1.3, assembly GCF_055811695.1. Taxonomy (NCBI): domain Bacteria; kingdom Pseudomonadati; phylum Pseudomonadota; class Alphaproteobacteria; order Hyphomicrobiales; family Nitrobacteraceae; genus Bradyrhizobium; species Bradyrhizobium sp. MI1.3. The sequence goes on from NZ_JBVVPQ010000029.1 coordinate 1,219, forward strand.
GTGGTGCGGCGGGTCAGCCGCACCGAATACACGCTGGGCTTCCAGGTGCGCGACGCCAGAACCGGCGCCGTGCTGGCACGCGGCGACAGCGGCCTGCGCCTGGGCGCGGACTATTCGTGGAAGCGGGGCGCGGTGCGGCTGGTCAGCGACCGGTTGATCGAGAGCCACTAGCTCAGAACGTCAGCTGCACCTTCATCGACTGCGAGCGGTCGCTGGCGAGCTCGAACGCCGCGACCGCATTCTCGAATGGCATGGTTGCCGTAATCAGCGGCTTGGCGTCGATCAGACCTTCGCCCATCAGCCGCACCGCCAGCTCGAATTCGGGATCGAAGCGGAAGGTGCCGCGGAGCTGCAATTCCTTGGCGACGATGGAGTTGATCGGCAGCGTCATCTCGCCGCCGAGCCCGAGCTGCACGAGCGTGGCGCCGGGCCTGAGCACATCGAGCGCGGTCCGGAGCGCGGCCTGATTGCCGGAGGCTTCGAACAGCGTGTCGAACACGCCTTTGCCGGCGCGCCAGGGATCGAGCGCGGCGGCATCGGCCGCGACGTTGATGGCGTGAGTGGCGCCGAGCTTCCTGGCGACCGCAAGCGGCGCCTCCGCGACATCGGTGACCACGATCTCGGCCGCGCCGCCGAAGCGCGACACCAAAATCATCAGCGCACCGATCGGGCCGCAGCCGGTGATCAGCACGCGCTTGCCGAGCAGGGGCCCGGCCTGCTTGCCGGCATGCAGGCACACCGCGAGTGGCTCGGCGACCGCGGCTTCCGCCAGCGACAGCTTGTCGGCGATCGGAACGGCCTGCGCCGCATCGACCGTGATGAATTCGCGAAACCCGCCCTGCACATGGGGAAAGCGCATCGCGCTGCCGAGGAAGCGCATGTCGAGGCACTGGTTGCGCATGCCTTCCTGGCAATGCAGGCACTGGCCGCACGGCTTGCTCGGATTGACCGCGACGCGGGTGCCCGGCTTCACGTTCGTGACGCCGTCACCGACGGCTGCGACGACGCCCGCGATCTCGTGCCCGAGCGTCATCGGCTGCTGGATGCGCACGACGCCGAAGCCGCCGTGATGATAGTAGTGCAGATCGGACCCGCAGATGCCGCCGTTCGCGATCTTGACGCGGACTTCACCCGGACCGGGCGCTGCATCCGGATAGAGATCGATCCGCAGATCTTTCGGTGCGTGGATCACGACGGCGCGCATGGTTGGCTCCCTTCAGCGTTTCGCGGCTCACATCGCAGCGATCATGCCGCCATCGACATAGATGATCTGGCCGTTGACATAGGTCGAAGCATCCGACGCCAGGAAGATCGCGGCGCCCACCAGCTCGTCAGGTCGGCCCCAGCGCTTGGAGGGAACGCGGCCCATCAGCCAGTTGTTGAAGTCGGTGTTGTTGACCAGCGCCTCGTTCATGTCGGTCAGCATATAGCCGGGGCCGATCGCGTTGGCCTGGATGCCGTGCTGGGCCCACTCCACCGCCATCGAGCGGGTCAGGTTCTTGATGCCGCCCTTGGCGGCGGTGTAGGGGGCAATCGTGGGACGCGCGAGCTCGCTGCCGAGCGAGCCGATATTGATGATCTTGCCGTGCTTGCGCGGGATCATGCGCTTGGCCGCCTCGCGGCCGATCACGAAGGCGCTGGTGAGGTTGGTCTCGATCACCTTGCGCCACTCGTCGGTGGTGAACTCCACCAGCGGCTTGCGGTGCTGGATGCCGGCATTGTTGACGAGGATGTCGACAGCGATGCCCTTGTTGTCGAAGTCGTTGAAGGCGGCGACGATCGCGGGCTCGTCGGTGACGTTGAACGCGGCGCCTTCCGCGAGGTAGCCGGCGGCGCGAAACTCGGCGACGGCCTGCTCGACGCGCTTGGGATCGACGCCGTTGACGATGATCCTGGCGCCGGCCTTGGCCATGCCCTCGGCAATGGCGCGGCCGAGGCCGCGGGAGGAGCCGGTCACGAGCGCGGTGCGGCCGGAAAGGTCGAAGAGGGCGGTGCTCATCTCAGAATATCCTCAGACGTTGGAACGGCGCACGGTCAAATCGGAGCGGTCGAATACGGCGGGCAGAAGGTCGACGCCGAGGCCGGGGCCTTCCATCGGATAGACGAAACCATCCTTGATCGTGGGCATGGTGGTGACGAGCTCATTGTACCAGCCCTTGTAGAAGGCGCGCACCGATTCCTGGATCAGCGTGTTGGGCTGGCTGAACGACATGTGGATGGCGGCGATGAAGCCGATCGGGCCGATGCAGTCGTGCGGTGCGAAGGGCCGATGATAGGTCTCGGCCATCGCCGCGATCTTGCGGCCCTCGGTGAGGCCGCCGGTCCAGCACAGATCCGCCATCACCACATGCATGGCGTCGCGGTCGAGCATGTCCTTGTAGGGGAAGCGCGAGCCCAGCGTCTCGCTGGCGCAGACCCAGACGTCGGTGCAGCGGGCGTATTCGGCCAGGGCCTGCGGCGAGTTCATCCGGATCGGGTCTTCGTACCAGGTCGGCTTGTAGGGCTCGAGCGCGCGCGCGATCTGTTTCGCGGTCGGCAGGTTCCAGAGCGAATGAAGCTCGACCATGATCTCCATCTTGTCGCCGACCGCTTTTCGGATCTTCTCGAACGGCTCGATCGCCTGCTTCATCTGCGCGGCGGAGATGTAGAGACCCTTGTTCTCCTGTGCCGCCGGATCGAACGGCCAGATCTTCATCGCCGAGATGCCGCTTTCCAGCAGGTTTTCGGCGAGCGCATCGGCGTTGTTCATGAAGCCGTCCAGGTCTTCGTAGGGGCCCTTGGAGCCACCGAGATTCCAATTCGCGACCGGGCTGATATTGGTGGAGCGGACATATTGGGTGCCGGCGCAGGTGTTGTAGATGCGCTGCTTGTCGCGGCAGAGGCCGCCGAGCATCTGGTGCACCGGCTGATTGCAGACCTTGCCGAACAGGTCCCATAGCGCGATGTCGATTGCCGAAGCCGCGCGATATTCGACGCCGGTGGACGACTGCGCCATCGGCAGGTTCAGCATGTCGCGATGGATCGCCTCGATGTGCAGCGGATTGCGGCCGAGCAGGCGGCCGGCAAAGGTGTCGTGGATCTGGGCCTCGACCGCGCCGGCGCCGTAGAAGGTTTCGCCGAGGCCGATCATGCCCGTGTCGGTGTGGACGCGCACCCAGATGACGTTGGAGAATTCTTCGGTGCGCAGCGTCTCGATCGACGTGATCTTCACGGCAATACTCCTCCCATCGCAGGCGCGCGCAGCGCCATCTTGTTTGTCATTCTGCACCGCAGCATGGTGCGGGCACGGGCGGAGTCTTACGCCCGCTTGTAATATATCACAACATGTTTTAGGGATATCACCAACAAGGCGCCGCCCTGCAACGACGGCGCGGGCTGAGGGGAGAGACGACATGGCAACGCGCAAGCGCGCGCTCGAGGTGGTGAGGAATGACGACGGTGAGGGCAAGCCCTCCCGGCGCAACCGTCTCAACTTCTTCGAGCTGGCCTATCAGAGGATCGAAGAGCTGCTCGTCCATTGCGAGCTCAAGCCCGGCCAGTTCATGACGATGCTGGAATTGCAGCACATCACCGGCTTCGGCCGTACGCCGGTTCATCACGCCGTCAATCGTCTCTCCGCCGATACGTTGATCATCATCCGTCCGCGCCACGGTCTGCGCATTGCGCCGATCGATCTGGCACGCGAGCGCATGCTGCTGGCCTTGCGCCGCGACATGGAGCGCTTCGTGATCCGGCTCGCGGCCGATCGCGCCAGCCTCTCGCACCGCAATCAGGCGCTGCACATCGAGCGTCTTTTGCGCGAACGCCGCGCCAGTCTGACCCTCGACGAGTTCAATCATATCGACCGCCGCATCGACGCGCTGGTGCTGGAGGCGGCAGGCGAGCCCTTTCTGGTGCACACGCTGCGGCCGCTGCACACGCTGTACCGGCGCATCGGCTACATCCACCACCGGTTCATGCCGGGACAGGCCGAGCTGTCAGGCACGATCGATCATCACCTCGCCATTCTCGCCGCGGTCGCCAGCCGCCGCGTCGAGGACGCAGTGAAGGCGAGCGATGCACTGATCGACTATATGGGCGAGATGTTCACCGGCATGGAGGTCGGGATCGACCCGCGCCTGCTCGATTGCAGCATCGAGCCGCTGCTTGGCACATGATCCGGAAAAGTGTGCAGCGGCTTTCCGAAGAGATCATGCTCAAACAATTAGGCCAAAACGCGATGACGATCCTGATCTCATCGCGCTTTAGAAAGTTTTGAAGAGAGGACCAAAGATGTCGACGATGGCGATGCCACAACCGACCGCGAGCGAAGCCGCGGTCCGCTACCTCATCACGAACTACAGTCCCAAGGGCAACAAGGTCGGCTGGCTGATGATGGCCTCGATCCTGGTCGAAGCCTGGGATCTCTATTCGATCGCCTTCGTGCTGATCTTCATCAAGGAGCAGTACAATCCCGATCCGCTGATGCTGGGCCTGGCCGCCGCCGGTACGCAAGGCGGCGCCATGATCGGCGCACTGCTCGGCGGCTGGCTATCCGACAAGATCGGCCGCCGCGTCATGTTCCTGGTGACGATGGTGATGTTCATCGTGCTGGCGCTGGCGCAGGCCTTCGTGCCCAGCGTCGGCTGGCTCGTCGTGATCCGCTTCCTGCTCGGCGTTCCGCTCGGCTCGGATATTTCGACCGGCTACACCTACATCATGGAATCCATGGCCAAGGGCGAGCGCGAGGTCATGGGCAACCGCTGGCAGTTCATGTTCGCGGTCGGTGAAGTCCTCACCATCGGCGTCATCGTGATCTTCCTGCTGATCGACATGCAGCACGAGATGCTGTGGCGCGTGACGCTCGGCCTCGGGGCGCTGCCGGCGCTGATCATCCTGGTGATGCGCCACGACGTGCCGGAGACGGCGGTGTGGCTGGTGCAGAAGGGACGCTACCGCGAAGCCAAGCAGGTCGCGCGCGAGATGTTCAACGACGATCTCGCCATGCTGCCGGACCATGACGTGGAGGTGCCCAAGGTCTCCACCCGCGCCTTCCTCGCCGACCTCAAGAAGGATCCGATCCGCTGGCGCGCCACGATCTACGGCTGGATCGCCTGCTTCGCGCAGGCCAGCGAGTTCTCGACCTTCGCGTTCTACCTGCCGGTGCTCTTTGTGATGGTCGGCGTGTCGAGCGTGCTCGGCATCAATCTGGTGACGATGGCGCTGTTCTCCTTCGCCGCCGTGTCGGGCTGGGTCGGTCCGCTGCTGACGCCGAAGATCGGCCATCGCGGCATCTCGATCGCGGGCTTCTCGATCGTGCTGGCCTCCCTGCTGGTTGCCGCCTTCGCGCTCTACACCGACAACAAGATCCTGCTGCCGTTCGCGGCTGCCGCCATGCTGTGGGGCCATTATTGGGACGCGTCGAACTGCATGACGATCCCGACCATGGTCGCCAAGCCGAAATACCGCGGCACCGCCAGCGGCTTCGCCTACATGTTCGTGAAGTTGCCGTCGTTCCTCGCGATCTTCCTGTTCCCGACGGTGTTCGCTGCAATCGGGCAGGCGAATGCCACGCTGATGGTCGCGATCTTCCCGCTGATCGGATTGCTCGCCGCGATCTTCATCCTGCCGGAAGTCTACGGCTACGAGAACGATTGATCTCGCAAGCTACCTGATCGCGGCCGCCAAGGCCGCGATCAGGGCCGGTGGCGTCACCAGCAGTCCGAGCTTGAGGAACGGCCAGGCGCCGACCTCGATCTTCTCCCGCCGCAGCGCCACCAGCCACAGGATGGTGGCGAGCGAACCGGTCACCGACAGATTGGGCCCGAGATCGACGCCGATCAGGATGGCGCTGACGACCGGCGCGGGTAAATGATCGCTGGCGGCGACCGAGCCCGCAACGAGGCCGACGGGAAGATTGTTGGCGATGTTGTCGGCGACCGCGGTGGCGATGCCGACGCTCCAGGCCGCCTTCGTCACGGATTGCCCGACAGCTTCATGCAGCAGCGCGCTGAGTTGCCCGATCACGCCGGTCTTGATCAGCGCTTCCACCATCACGAACAGCCCGCCGACCAGCGGCAGCACGCTCCAGGAGACGCCGCGCAGCACGGGTAGCGGCGATTGCCGGTTGAGCAGCAGCACGATTGCGGCCGTCACCACGCCGCAGACGAAGGTCGGCAGGCCCAATTGCTTGTCCAGCGCGGAGGCCGTGACCAGCACGATTCCGATCGCCGCGATGCCGATGGCCGTCAGCTTGCCGCCGCGGCCGAGTTTTGGATGCGGCACGCTGCGCGCGATCGTCTCTTCCTTCAGGGCGCGGTGCTGGGTCAGGCGCAGCACGACATAGGTCAGCAGGATCGAGGCCGCCGAGGGCAGGGCGAACAGGCGCAGCCATTCGGTGAGCGCAGGCATGTGGGCCCCGAACACGACGAGATTGGCCGGGTTGGAGATCGGCAGCACGAAGCTTGCTGCGTTGGCGATGAAGGCGCAGACGAAGAGATAAGGCAGCGGCTTGGCGCCGGCTGCGCGCGTCGCGGCATAGACGGCGGGCGTCAGCACGATCGCGGTGGCGTCGTTCGAGAGCAGGACGGTGACGAGCGTGCCGACGATGTAGATCAGCAGGAACAGCCGCTGCGGCGAGCCGCCGGCATATTCCACGGCGAGCGCTGCGAGATAGTCGAACAGGCCCTCGAGCCGCGCCAGTTCGGCGATCAGCATCATGCCGATCAGGAAGAGATAGACATCGACGCCTTTCTCGATGCCGGTGAGCGCATCCTGCCACGGCAGCAGGCCGAGCAGCACCAGCGCGCCGGCGCCGATGACGGCCCAGATCGCCTCCGGCAGGCGAAAGGGCCGGATGATGACGCCCGCGGTCGCGGCGACGATGATGCTCCAGGCCAGGATGGCGTCAGACGGCACGGTCAGTCCTCGAAGTGGGAAGGCTTCATTCGGGAGCGATAGCGGAAGCCGATGCCGATGTCTTCCCCCGCGGGCGCGGACGGCTATCTGCGATTTGCCGCGTCTCGGCCCGAGCTTCAGTCCACAATGTTGCTCAAAAGCCTGTGGGGTTAGGGCGCCGCGATAGCGCCGTCGTTGCGAGCGGAGCGAAGCAATCCAGACTGTCTCCGCGGAGCGAGTTCCGGATTGCTTCGTCGCAAGAGCTCCTCGCAATGACGGAATCTGTGGAGGCGTCTCGCGATGTTCACTCTCACCGCGCCATCGACAGCTTTGCCGTGATCGCCTTGCGCAAGATGCGCGACAGCGCTTCGACCGAATACGGCTTCTGGATCAGCTCGAAACCGCGATCGGCGTTCTCAGCGAGAACGTTGCTGTAACCAGAGGTGAGCACGACGGGCAGGCCCGGATAGCGTTCGCGGATGATGCCGGCGAGCTCGACGCCGTTCATGCCGGGCATGATGACGTCGGAGAAGACGAGGTCGACGGCGAACTCGTTCTCGCCGAGGATGGCGAGCGCCGCATTGGCGTTGGCGGCGCGGCGGACGACATAACCGAGGTCTTCCAGCAGCTCCGTGGAGAACCGGCCGACCTCGTCGTCGTCTTCCACTACGAGCACGCGATAGCCGCGCCCGGTGGACGCGGCCTCATAGGTCAGCGCCGCGGCTTCCTGATCCGTCGCGGGGCTTTGCGCCCGCGGCAGATAGATGGTGAAGGTCGCGCCTTCACCATGCTTGCTCGTCACGGCGATGTCGCCCTCGGACTGCTTTGCGAAGCCGAAGGCCTGGCTCAGGCCGAGGCCGGTGCCCTTGCCGACCTCCTTGGTGGTGAAGAACGGTTCGAAGATGGCTTCCATGTTTTCAGGCGCGATGCCGCTTCCGGTGTCGGCGACCGAGATCGCGACATAGTCGCCGCCGCGCGCCGGTTGCGCGCGCAGGTTAGGGATGCCCTGAACCTTCCGGACCGCGATGGTGAGGCGGCCTTCGCCGTCCATGGCGTCGCGCGCGTTGATCGCGAGGTTGATCAGCGCGGTCTCGAATTGCGCGATATCGGCGACCGTGAAGCAGTCGCCATCGTGAACCTCCACCGCGATTTCGATGCGAGCACCGACCAGCGGCCGGACCAGTTGCGCGACGCCTTCAACCTGGCTGCCGACATTGAAGATCTGCGGTTTCAGCGGCTGCCGGCGCGCAAACGCCAGCAGCTGGGCGGTCAGCTTGGAGGCACGCTCGACCGTATCGGAGATGGCATCGACATAGCGGCGGCGGCGCTCCTCCGGCAGCTCGCGGCGGCGCAGGAAATCGGTGGCCGAGCGGATGATGGTGAGCAGATTGTTGAAGTCGTGCGCGACGCCGCCGGTGAGCTGGCCGATTGCCTCCATCTTCTGCGATTGCCGCAGCGCTTCCTCGCCGCGGCGGCGCTCGGTGATGTCGACAGCCTCGGGCACTGCGCCGGTGATGTTACCATGGCGGTCGAGCACCGGGCGCATGCCGAACTCGAAATCGCGCTCGCCGATGGGAAGGCGCAGGCGCATCTCCAGCCGCACGGCTTCGCCCTTGAGCACGGTATCGAAGGCCTCGCGCACCAGTGCGCTCATGCCCTCCGTCGTGCTGAACCAGGGCGTCTGCCACAACGGCTTTCCGATCACGTCCGCGGGGCTCGCTTTGATGGCGTCGAGCACGGTCGTATTGGCGTAAAGCAGCTCGCCCCTGAGATTGACGAGGCCCTGATATTGGTTGCTGGTTTCCAGGATCGCGCGCAGCCGCGCCTCGTTGGATTCGAGCTCGGCGGTGCGCTCGACGATGCGTTCTTCCAGCGTCTCATTGAGCTGCCGGAGCTCGATCTCGGCTTGCTTGGCCACCGTGATGTCGTGGGCAACGCCGATGAAGCCGATATGCCTGCCGGTCGGGTCCCAGCGCGGCTGCGATTCCGAACGCAGCCAGCGCCACTCGCCGGCGGAATTCTTGTAGCGGGCTTCCAGCACGAACGGTTTGAGCGATGCTTCACCCTGGACGGATTGCTGCAGCACATGCGGCAGGTCGTCCGGATGCAGCACCTTGCGCCAGTCGAAAGAGATGGCCTGGTCGTAGGGCAGGCCGACGAAATCGACATAGGCCTGGTTGGCGAAGGACCGTGTGCGGTCGAGCTTGGTGACCCAGATCGGCACCGGCGCGCTGTCGGCGATCAGCCGGAAGCGCTCCTCGCTCTCGCGCAGGGTCTCGCGCACCAGCATCTGGTCGGTGACGTCGATATGGGCGCCCACGAGGCGGAGGGCACGGCCGTCACGATCGCGCTCGATCTTGGCGACGACTCGGATCCAGCGGGTCTCGCCGTCGCTGGGACGGATGATGCGGTATTCGGCGGTGTAGTCCTCGCTCGTGCCGGACAGCGCATCGATGAAGTGCTTCACCGTAGCGTCGCGGTCGTCGGGATGAACGCGATTGATCCAATCCTCGTGCGACTCGCCGGCAGCTTCCGGCGGTAGGCCGTGAAGCATCAGATATTCCGGCGAACGGCGGTTCTTGAAGCCTTCGCGGAAGTCGACTTCGAGACCGCCGACCTTGCCGATGCGCTGGATGCGCGCAAGCTCGGCTTCGCGTTCCTGGAGCGCGCGATAGGCATTGTCGCGCTCGCGTGCGACATCTTCCAGGTGCTGGCGCAGCCTTTCGGCGGCGAGGGTCTCGGGCAAAGGATCGTTCAAGGCGTTGGCCGTTGTGATGCGGGAGCGCACGTGGCCGACCGATATTCACACAGACGACGCGTGATGGCCATTGCTCAAAAGGAATATGGAAAGAAAGGCGTCGCCGAATGCAGTATGGTGGGCATCAACGAACGCCAAGTCTGGCTATTTGTTCCGAACCTTGGAACGATGAGCCCTCCGCGCGCGTATCCGCGAGGCGCCACAACTTTCATTCCCAAAAGCTCCCTTTCCGAAGAGGCTAAATCTTGAAGCTTTTTGTCTGCCAGGCCTGCGGCAACGTCCTCTATTTCGAGAACCGCGCCTGCGAACGCTGCGGCCATCGGGTCGCGTTCCTGCCGGAGAAGGAGACGATGTCGGCGATCGAGCCCGACGGAGAGGCCTGGAAGACGCTGGCGACCAAGGGCGAAAGTCGCATGCTGTGCAGCAATGCCGAGCATGATGCGTGCAACTGGCTGACGGATGCAGGCGACACCACCGGCTATTGCCGCGCCTGCCGCCATAACGGCGTCGTGCCGGACCTGTCGGATCAGGCGCAACTCGCCGGCTGGCGTGAGCTGGAGATGGCGAAGCACCGGCTGTTCTATTCCCTGATCCGCTGGAAGCTGCCGCTCCAGACCCGGCAGGACAATCCCGAACATGGCCTGATCTTCAATTTCCTCGCCGACGATCCGCAGAGCGGGCAGAAGGTCCTGACCAGCCACGACAACGGCCTGATCACGATCGCGCTGACCGAGGCCGACGACATCGAGCGCGAGCGGCGCAGGCTGGAGATGGGCGAGCCCTACCGGACGCTGCTCGGGCATTTCCGCCACGAGGTCGGGCACTATTTCTGGGACGTGCTGGTGCGCGACGGCGGCAAGCTGGACGAATGCCGCGCCGTCTTCGGCGACGATTCCGCCGATTACGGCCAGTCCTTGCAGCGCCACTATGCCGAAGGCGCCCCGCCGGACTGGCAGCAGAACTACGTCTCGGCCTACGCGACCACGCATCCGTGGGAAGATTTCGCCGAGACCTGGGCGCACTATCTTCACATCGTCGACACCCTGGAGATGGCTAGCGAGTTCGGCATGGAGGTGCGGCCCAAGGTGGATCGCGACGGGGAGTTGACGACGCGCATCCGCTTCAACCCTTACGAAGCGAGGGACGTCGAGGCGATCGTCAACGCATGGCTGCCCTTCACCTTCGCCATGAACAGCGTCAACCGCGCCATGGGCATGCGCGACCTCTATCCGTTCCTCCTCTCGCCGGTCGTCGTCGACAAGCTCGGCTTCATTCACGGCCTGGTCCGGAACGTGGGCAAGGCCGGGAAGCCGTAGGCCGTCCGGGAGCCTGCAAAGCCCGTTTCGGTCTTGCTTCGGTCTTGCGCTGGTACGCCAGAGGGGCCGGATTTTGACCGTTGCCTCCGGCCTATTTTGATGTACCACGGGAGCCACACGGCCCATCCCATAGGCTCCAACGGCCAGGGAAGGGTCCCGCCCAAGGTCGAGACTCAAGAAAAGCATGTTCAAACGCATTCTGATCGCCAATCGCGGCGAAATCGCCTGCCGGGTCATCAAGACCGCTCGCCGCATGGGAGTTCAGACGGTCGCGGTCTATTCTGAGGCCGACCGCGACGCTCTCCATGTCGAGATGGCCGACGAGGCCGTGCTGATCGGGCCGCCAGCTGCGGCCGAGAGTTATCTGGTGATCGAGAAGATCGTGGAGGCCTGCCGCAAGACGGGCGCCGAGGCGGTGCATCCCGGTTACGGCTTCCTGTCCGAGCGCGAGGCGTTTCCGCGCGCGCTGGAGGCGGCCGGCATCGTCTTCATCGGCCCTAACCCGGGCGCGATCGCGGCGATGGGCGACAAGATCGAATCCAAGAGGGCTGCCGCGAAGGCAAAAGTCTCGACCGTGCCCGGCTATCTCGGCGTCATCGAGGACGCCACGCACGCGGTCAAGATCGCCGACGAGATCGGCTATCCCGTGATGATCAAGGCCTCCGCCGGCGGCGGCGGCAAGGGCATGCGCATCGCGCATTCGACCTCCGAGGTCGCCGAGGGCTTCAACCTCGCCAAGGCCGAGGCCAAGGCCTCGTTCGGCGACGACCGGGTCTTCATCGAGAAGTTCATTGTCGATCCCCGCCATATCGAGATCCAGCTGCTCGGCGACAAGCACGGCAACGTGATCTATCTCGGCGAGCGCGAATGCTCGATCCAGCGCCGCAACCAGAAGGTTATCGAGGAAGCGCCGTCGCCGCTGCTCGACGAAGCCACCCGCCGCAAGATGGGCGAGCAGGCGGTCGCACTCGCTAAGGCGGTGAATTACGACTCCGCCGGCACCGTCGAATTCGTCGCGGGGCAGGACAAGAGCTTCTACTTCCTCGAGATGAACACGCGCCTCCAGGTCGAGCATCCCGTTACCGAGCTCGTCACCGGCGTCGACCTCGTCGAACAGATGCTCCGCGTCGCCGCCGGCGAGAAGCTCGCGATCACGCAGAAGGACGTCACGCTGACGGGCTGGGCAGTGGAGTCGCGTCTCTACGCCGAGGACCCGTTCCGCAACTTCCTGCCCTCGATCGGTCGTCTGGTGAAATACCGTCCGCCGGCGGAAGCGAGCCAGGACGGCATCACCGTGCGCAACGACACCGGCGTGCAGGAGGGCGGCGAGATCTCGATCCATTACGATCCGATGATCGCCAAGCTCGTCACCCACGCGCCGTCGCGCGCGGCCGCGATCGAGGCGCAGGCCACCGCGCTGGACTCGTTCTACGTGGACGGTATCCGTCACAACATCCCGTTCCTGTCGGCGCTGATGCATCATCCGCGCTGGCGCGAAGGCCGGCTCTCCACCGGCTTCATCGCCGAGGAATTCCCCAAGGGCTTTGCCGTGCGCGTGCCGGAAGGCGAGGTCGCACGGCGGCTTGCCGCGGTCGGCGCCGCCATCGATCACGTGCTCGGCGAGCGCAAGCGGCAGATCTCGGGTCAGATGGGCGGCCGCATCGTGCAGCGCGAGCGTCGCCGTGCGGTCTGGCTCGACCGCCAGGAGATCCTGCTGGAGATCGCGCGCGAGGGCGAGGCGGTCGCGGTGCGTTTCCTCGATGCCGACGGCAGGGCCGGCAATGCGCATCTGTTGCAGTCGCCGTGGAAGCCAGGCGATCCGGTCTGGCAGGGCACCATCGACGGCCACGTCGTCGCGGTGCAGGTGCGCCCGATCGCGAACGGCATCCGCCTCGCGCATCAGGGCGTCGAGGTGCCGGTCTATGTCTGGACCGAAGCGGAAGCAGCCTCGGCGCGACTGATGCCGGTGACCACGGCTGCCGACACCGGCAAGAAGCTGCTTTGTCCGATGCCCGGCCTCGTGGTCTCGATCGCGGTGACGGAAGGGCAGGAGGTCAAGGCCGGCGAGACGCTCGCGGTGGTCGAAGCCATGAAGATGCAGAACGTTCTGCGCGCCGAGCAGGACGGCACCGTAAAGAAGATCCACGCCAGCGCCGGCGCGACGCTCGCGGTGGATGCGCTGATTTTGGAGTTTGCGTAGGGTTTGGGGGGACTCTTGCGAGGGGTCCACTGACTTCGTCATTTCGAGCGCCCCCCAACAAAACCCACAGGCCCCCCCGGAAAAATTTGGTTTTTGTATAGGGCGGGCGCCATGCGGGGTTTTTTTTGGGGGGGGGGGCAACAATTTTGTG
>NZ_JBVVPQ010000029.1:14529-81100 GCF_055811695.1 Bradyrhizobium sp. MI1.3
TGGGTGGGGGGCTCCTCGGGGGGGGGCCCACTTCCCTGCTCATTGCCGCGCCCCCTAAACAAACCCTCCCTGCCTCCGCGGAAAGATTCTGGATTGCTTCGCTGCGCTCGCAATGACGGTGTATGTTGCGGCTGCGTCGCAACAGTTGAGAGGGCACCATGACCTTTCGTTCCCGCCGCGAAAAACTGCGATCGATCCTGTCGGGCGGGACGTGCGTCCATCCCGGCTCGGTCTACGACGCCATCTCGATCCGCATCGCCGAGGATCTCGGTTTCCCGCTCGGCATGTTCGGCGGCTCGGTGGCTTCGCTCGCGGTGCTCGGCGACCCCGACATCACGCTGATCACGCTCACCGAGCTTGCCGAGCAGATGCGGCGGATGTCGCGTGCGGCAGCACTTCCGGTGCTGGTCGATGCCGATCACGGCTATGGCAACGCGCTCAACGTGCGCCGCACGGTGCAGGAGCTGGAAACGGCGGGCGCCGCCGGCCTCACCATCGAGGACACGCTGCTGCCGGCTGGCTTCGGCGAAGCGAAGACGCAGCTGATCTCGCTGGAGGAGGGCGTCGGCAAGATGAAGGCGGCACTCGACGGCCGCGGCGATCCTTCGCTCGTCATCATGGGGCGCACCGGTGCGGCCTCGGTCACCTCGATCGAGGATGCGATCCGCCGCGCCAGGGCCTATGAGGCCACCGGCGTCGACGCGCTGTTCTTCACCGGCATCAAGTCGCGCGCCGAGCTCGAGGCCATCGCATCTGCGACGCGCCTGCCGATCGTGCTCGGCGGCGCGCCGGAGGAGTTGAACGTGCTCGAATACCTCGCTGGCCAGCGCGTGCGCATCGCGCTTCAGGGCCACGCGCCGATCGCGGCCGCAACGCAGGCCGTCTACGAGACGCAGAAGGCGCTGCGCGACGGCACTGCGCCGAAGAATCTCAAAGGGCTCCCGTCATCGGACTTGACCAGCCGCGTCACGCGCGAGGCCGAGGTCAAGGCGCGCAGCGCCCTTGTCCTCGGACTGAAACAATGAGCCGGGCGATCCTCCAGGTCATGATCCGCGGCCGCGTGCAGGGCGTCGGCTACCGGGCCTGGCTCGAATATCAGGCGACGACGTGCGGCCTCGAAGGCTGGGTCCGCAACCGCCGTGACGGCAGCGTCGAAGCGCTGTTCGCGGGGCCGCCGAAGCACGTCGCCGACATGGTGGCGCTGTGCCGCCACGGCCCGCCGTCCTCGCGCGTCGACAGTGTCACCAGCGAGACGGCCGATGTCGATGAGCTAAACTTGCGCCGGGCAGGGGAGGCGTTTTCGGTGTTGCCGACGGTGTAGCTGGAGAATTACCGCGGCAGCTTGGCGATCGCTTCGCTCAATTCGTGGATCTCGTAGGGCTTGCGCAGGATCGGGAAATCGCCGCGCACGCCGGCGGCGACTTCGCTGTAGCCGGTGGCGAGCAGGATCGGCAGGCCGGGGCGGATCTGGCGGAGGTGATGGGCGAGGCTGAGTCCGTCCATCTTGCCGGGCATGACGATATCCGAGAACACGAAGTCGACGCCGTTCTTCTCTATCTCGCTCAAAGCGGCTTCGGCGTCCGCGACCCGGCGCACCTGATAGCCGAGCTGCTCCAGAAGACCGATGCTGACGGCGGCGACGTCCGGATTGTCCTCGACTAGCAGCACCGTGCCGCTGCCTTGGAACGCCGGTTCTCCCGCCGCCTCGCGCGACGGTTCGTCTTCTCCGCGCGGCAGGAGAATGGTGAAGGTCGTGCCCTTGCCGAGCGCGCTCGCGACCCGCACCGTGCCGCCGGCCTGATGGGCGAAGCCGTGCACCTGCGAGAGACCGAGGCCGGTGCCCTTTCCGATCGGCTTGGTTGTGAAGAACGGCTCGAAGATCTTGTCGAGAACGTCGGAGGGAATGCCGAGGCCGGTATCGCTGACGTCGATCGCGATGAATTGGCCCACGAGGGGGTCCTCGTCGAGCACGAGATTGCGCGCTGCGATCGTCACCGTGCCTCCGTCGGGCATCGCGTCGCGGGCATTGATGACGAGGTTGAGCAGCGCGGTCTCGAGCTCGGAAACGTCGGTCCTGATCGGCCAGACGTCGCCGCGGACGTCGAAGGCCAGGCGCACGGAGCTGCCGACGCCGGCATCGAGCACCTCGCGGATCGCCGCGATGCGGTCGGCGAAGTCGATCGCCTGCGGATTGACGCTCTGCCGCCGTGCGAAGGTGAGGAGCTGGTTGGTCAGCGCCGCGCCGCGCCTGGTGGCGGTCTCGATCGCCGAGATCGCGCGCTGCAGCTTGGCTTCGTCGTTGGCCCCTCGCTTCAGCATGTGCAGGCTGCCGCTGATGATCATCAGGAGGTTGTTGAAGTCGTGGGCGACCCCGCCGGTGAGCTGACCGAGCGCATCGAATTTCTGGGATTCGGCGAGCTGCTTCTGCATCGCCTCGAGCTTGAGCTGGGTGTTGCGGCGCTCGGTGATGTCGCGCGTGATCTTGGCGAAGCCGACCAGCTCGCCGGCCTCGTAGATTGGATCGATCACGACGCTCGCCCAGAAGAAGGTGCCATCCTTGCGGACGCGCCAGCCTTCCTCCTCATAGCGGCCCTTTTCCCGCGCGATGCCGAGCGCACGGGCGGGCTTGCCGTTGGCGCGGTCGGTCTCGGTGTAGAAACGGGAAAAGTGCTGGCCGAGGATCTCCCCAGGCGAATAGCCCTTGATGCGCTCGCCACCGATGTTCCAGCTGGTGATTCTCCCGGTGGGATCCAGCATGTAGAGCGCGTAGTCCGCAACTCCTTCAACTAACAGGCGGAAACTGCGTTCGCTTTCGAACAAGTCCCTCTGCTGACTAGACTTCTCGACCATTCCCGGACCCTGCCTCAACGGGGGCAAACGCAGCACGTGGCGGATTGTTCCCGGAGGTTGAAACATTTTTAGGCAACATTGCGAGCCCGTATGCAGGACGCAAACCAGCAGACGCTCGCAGCGTTAGAGGCGATCTTGTAAACGGGGTCAGACCGCCGCCACGCTCCGAAACGTCGCCGCCACCGCGCGCAATGCCGCGAGCTTGGCGGGATCGCTGACCTTCGAATGGAGCATCACCTTCGAGCTGCCGAGTTTTGGCAGCTTGTTGGCGAGGCCGACATCGACCAATCCGGGAGGGGCGATCCGCCGCGCCAGCGGTGCGATTGCAAGTCCGGCAAGTGCGGCCGCGACCACTGCCGTGACGCCGCCGCCGACAAAACGCTCGCGCCAAGCGAGGCCGGCCTTGTCGAGCGCGCGTACGGCGATGGCGCGGACCCCGCAGGGCGGAGCGAGCGTCGCGAGCGGCAAAGGCTGCCCCTTTGGCACGGTGAAGCGTCTCGATGCGAACCAGCCGAATTCGTCCTCGGCCAGCTTCTCTCCGCCGCGTCGGCTGCCTTCCTGGCGCACGATCACCGCATCCAGTTGGCCAGCATCATAGGCCTCCTGCATCTCGCGCGAGAAGCCGATGGTGACGGCGAGCGTGAGGTTCGACGACATCGCATGCAGGCGTTCAAGCAGCGGTACCAGCTCCGGCCCCGCAGCATGGTCGGAGATGCCGAGCGAGAGCGACTGCGCGACTGAGGCCTCGCCCGATAGCGCGCGATCATGCGCCGCGATCAGCGCGCGGGCGCGATCGAGGAACGTCGCGCCGTCTGCCGTGAGCCGGACCGCGCGTGGCGAGCGCTCGACGAGACGTTTTCCCAGCAGTGTCTCCAGCCGCTGCAGCTTGAGGCTGACGGCCGCCTGAGTCGTGCCAAGCGCTTCGGCGGTCCGCGTAAAACTCTGGAGGTCGGCGACCAGCAGGAAGGCCTGGACGGTGGCGATGTCGAGCGTTGCTGTCATTATGATATCTTATCACTGGTATCAACAGAGATAAAATACCAAAATGTCGATGGCGGGTCTAGCTTCTCCCCAACGCCGCGCAACACCTGCGCGACATCCGAGGAGAACGACCATGCCGCTGATCACCGTGTCCTACACCACCTCCCGCCAGTCGCCCTCGCTGAAGGCCGACATCGCGAGCGCCGTATCCGAGCTCACCGCAAAAATCCTGCACAAGGATCCTGAGGTCACCGCCATCATCGTGAAGTCGGTGGAGGCGGGCGACTGGTTCGCCGGCGGCAAGTCGCTCGCGGAGCAAAAGCTCGCGAGCTACTGGATCGACATCCACGTCAGCGAAGGCACCAACACCAAGGACGAGAAGGCCGCCTATCTCGCCGCGATGTTCCAGCGCATGGCCGGGATCCTGGGCCCGCTGCATCACGAGACCTATCTGCATGTCGACGAGGTCAAGGGCGACGCCTATGGCTTTGGCGGCCTGACCCAGGAGCGGCGCTACATCGCCGGCAAGCTCGAGGTCTCGCCGGAGAAGGCATGAGGAGCGAGGCCGCGGGTGAACAACCGCACCCGCGGCCTCAACCGGCTGCCAGGGATCGTCAGCTCGCTATGCGAAACTGAACTTCGTCCTTGTTCAGGAAACAGGTCTTGTCGAACAGCTTCAAATCGAGTGGGTTCGGCAGCCTGACATCGTCCAGGTCAGGGCAGGATTTGAGCGAGGGATCATAGGAACGGTCGATCTGCGAGATGAAGACGACGATCAATCCCTTGTCGCGCGCGAATGATTTCAACGCGCGCACCTGAACGGTGAGGTCGGGATTTTCCCGCCGCTGATCGAGCAGTTGCAGATAGTCGATCACCACGACCGTGCCGCGCGGTGCTGCGGCCATCTGCTTGACGACGTAATCGGCACTGATGACGTCGGAGCAATCGACCTCGAAGAGTTTTTCGAATTGCGCTGGATCCGCGCCGATCGCCCGAAAACGATCCAGAACGTCTTTCTCGGTGTATTCGAGCGAGAAGAACGCGGCGCGGTGGCCCGACCGCATCGCCTCCACGGCAAGCCCGAGGCTCATCAGGGTCTTGCCCTGGCCGGGGCGCGCGCCGACCAGCACCAGGTCACCCGGTTGGAATTGCGGGAAAAGCCTGTTGGCCGGCGTCGCTGCGGCAGCTTTCGCCGCGAGCATGCTCCAGGCGGAAAATCCTTCCGTCGCGGCGATACGGTCGAGCGCATCGTGCAGCGGAATGCCTTCCCCGCGGGACAGGCGCTTCGCTCTTCGCTTCAGATGATAGATGGGTGCAGACAGTCTCATCGCTAAACCTCCCATTGCGAGCTGAAACGCAACCCCTCCTTATGCCTGGCGCTCGAACAGTCGGTCCGATGATCAATTCGCCCGGTATGAAATGTACTTTCCCGGCGGAGGGGGGAGGCGTGGGCGACACCGGAATCGAGCGTAGCTGATTCCGGGTTTGCGGAGAATGAGAGAGACCAGAAGTTAGGCCGCCGCTTCCGGCACAAGCGCCCGGGTCGGCCCGAACAGCTCCTCGAAGGCCTGCCGGAGCGCGACGTCGACATCGGCCATCGTCACGAGCTGGCCGAGATCGACCAGCGAGGTGACGCCGTAGCGGGGATCGGCGACGCCGCAGGGCACGATGCCGGCGAAATGCGACAGCTCCGGCTCGACATTGATGGCGATGCCGTGGAACGAGACCCAGCGCTTCAGCCGGACGCCGATGGCCGCGATCTTGTCCTCGTGCTCGGGTCCCTTGTCGGGCCGCTTCACCCAGACGCCGACCCGGTCCTCGCGCCGCTCGCCACGGACGTTGAACGCGGCGAGCGTCCGCAGAATCAGCTCTTCCAGGCTCGCGACATAGGCCCGCACGTCCGGCCGGCGGCGCTTCAGGTCGAGCATGACATAGGCCACGCGCTGGCCGGGCCCGTGATAGGTGAGCTGACCGCCGCGCCCGGTGGCAAAGGTCGGGAATCGGGCATCGAGCAGGTCGGTGGCCTTGCCCGAGGTGCCGGAGGTGTAGAGCGGGGGGTGCTCCAGCAGCCAGACCAGCTCCGGGGCTTCACCGGCCGCGATCGCCGTGACGCGCGCCTCCATGTCAGCCACGGCCTCCGGATAGGTCACGGGCGCGTCCGAAATCCGCCACTCCACGGGCTCGCCGGAGGAGGCGGAAAACGACGTCAAATCGAGCTCTTGACGCTGGTTTTGGCGGGGGTTTCGAGGTGAATTAACCATTGGCTAACCATAACCAGGTGATGATCGCAGGCGCAAATTCCAAGTCCCTAGTCCTAGTCCCAAGTTGCGGTGGTCCTGAAGTGCCTACTCTCGACAAAGTCACCGTGGATCTGATGGTCGTCCTCGGGACGACCACCATGCCGATCCATCAGGTATTACGTCTTTCCCGCGGCGCCATCATCGAGCTGGACGCAACCGAGGCCGACGAGGTCAAGGTTTTGGCCAATAATCTGCCGGTCGCCTCCGGCGTCGTGCTGGTCGACCGCAACCGCATCGCGGTCGAGGTCAAGCAGATGCTGCCACGTATCCCGGGCACGCGGTAGCGGCCTGGGCACGCAGTAGCGGCCCGAGCAGGCGGAAAAGGCCGATCCCGGCGCAACGAGCCGGAACTTTCCTGCAAAGCTTGTGGAATTCGGGGCCTTTGGAGGCTTGTACCCCTCTGACGGATTTGTTAGATCGGCGCCGTTGATCCGGTTGGCCTTCAAGCCTCAAGCCGGCATCCCCAAAAGCGCTCGTGGCGGAATTGGTAGACGCGCTGCCTTGAGGTGGCAGTGAGTAAAATCGTGGGGGTTCGAGTCCCTCCGAGCGCACCAAGCAAACAGACACGCGAAGGATCTTTTCGCGATCTTCAGTGCCCGCCCGGTTCGCGCTGCGAAGCCTGGAATGGGGTCTCCAGAAGTCTCCGATTTTTGATCTCCCGGCCGAGGGTTCGCTCCGTCGGCGTGGTCCTCGTTCGCGACCCGTCATCACTGCGGCAAGGTCAGCAGGAGCCACGTGCCCGCGGCCACACAGGCGATGCCGGCAGCGCGCGCGATCCAGCGTCCGACCGGCGTGACTTTCTCCAAAAGTACAAGCAACGACAAAAGCGCGATCCAGAGTACGTTCATCACGCCGCCCACGAACAACAGCGCCATCAAAACCCAGCAGCAGCCGACACAATAACCGCCATGCCGAAAACCAAGCAGCACGCATCCTCGCAGCTCGCTGCGAAAGCCGCCGTGGCGCATCAGGAATAGAAACGGCGACTGGCATTGGGCGAGACAGACGTCTTTGAGCCGCGTCCATTGATAGATGCCCGCCGCGATCAGCACGATGGCGCCAAGCACGTTGCTCGCGATCGCCATCCGGGAATTCAGCAGGGCGGCCCGCTCGATCGCCCATTGGAGCAAGGTGGCTGCCAGCGAAAAGCCGCACCAGGCGAAAAGATAACCGGCGGCAAACCAGCCGGTCGCGGCGAATGGCTTGCCTTGCGCTTTGCCCTGTCGGCCTACGCGGGCGTACATCAGGATCATGGGCGCGGCCGAGGGAGCCATCATTCCGATCATCATCACCGCCCACATCAGGAACACATAGGCGAACTCGATCGTTCGCCACGGCGCGTTGGCCGGCAGCATGATTCCGGTCCCGGCCGGGATCATCCGGAACTCGGTCATGTCCATGCCGCCCATGTCCATGTCGTTGGCGAGCCAGAGCACATAGCTCCATGCCAGCGCGACAATGACGCCGATCGCGCCGCCGACGATCCAGCGATCGCGCCGCAGCACGGCTTCCATGGGGCTGTCCGTCATTTGCGATCGATGTTGTGCGATCGATGTCGCCGGCCGCCGATGCAGGCCGGTATCGGGAGTTACATCACACCTGGTTCGACCAGCGGATCGGCGCATAGAGGCCGTTTCTGCCGGAATTATCCCAGCGCATGCCATGATCGCTGAAGGTATTGCCGGCGGCGCCAACGGCCATTACCATTGCGTCGGGGCTGACCGGATGGCCGATGTTCGTCCACATCTCGCCGCTCGGATGCATGGTCGGTAGCGGATTGACCGACATGTGCAGGATGCCGGGGATTTCCGCGGACCGCGTCTTGCCGTCGATCCGGAACGTGATCGGGACCTTGCGCACCCCGAGGTTCTTGCTGATCAGCGGCGCGAACGCAGCCATGGGACCGCCGGCGCCGCCGGTGAAGATTGCAGCCAAGGCCTCGGTCTGGTCATCGTTGGCGCGCTGATCGATATAGGCGGCGACCGACCAGTCTCCGTCCGCCATCACCCCAGGTGCGTGGAGGATGACGAGCACATTCAGCTCATCGAGCGCGATATCGCCATAGCGGCCGGTCTCGATGTGGAAGATCAGCGGTACGTTGCAGAAGCCCTCAGTCGGTCGCGCGGTCAACGGGGGCGCCGCCGACACCAGGCAGGGACACACGATGCTGCAACTGCAATTCTCGAAATAGTCACCGGAAAGGTGCCATGGGACATCCGCCATTGCTGTCTCCCGCTTGGCCGAACCCGATAGATGCTTTCGAATGAGCTACGTAGAGTTGAAAATTACGCTTGGTTGGGAAGCGGCGCAAGCCGATTCCACCGACGCCGGGCTTCTCTGGATTGGTCTGCGTCGGCAAGCACTTCCTCCGGAGCGGATGACCGGGGAACGATGGCCGTCGGAATCGCATTGCAGTCGGTGAGCTCGCTGCGGAAATGCCGGCTCCCGGCGCGCGGCCATGTTCCTGACGGTGAAAGACGATGAGAGACAGCGCGTCGGAAGTGACCGACATCAGCGACGCCGTTCACTTGTGCATCGACATGCAGAACATTTTCGCTCCCGGCGGTCTCTGGGAGACGCCATGGATGGCGAGAGTGTTGCCGACGATCGCCTCGATCGTTTCGCGCCATCAGGCCAGAACGATCTTCACGCGATTCATCACGCCCGAGGACCCGGAAGATCGGCCCGGACAGTGGCAGCGCTATTTTCGTCGCTGGCGCGAAGCGACCCGCAAACATCTGCCGCCATCCGGTCTCGAACTCGTGCCGGCCCTGAGCCGCTTCGTTCCGCCGGCTGTCGTCATCGACAAGCCGGCCTATTCGGCATTCAGCAATCCCGGCCTCGCGAGCCTGCTCGTCGAGAAGAACGTCGGCACAGTCGTGATCACGGGCGCAGAGACTGACGTCTGCGTGCTCTCGACGGTCCTGAGCGCCGTCGATCTCGGCTTTCGGGTCGTCATCATCGAGGATGCGCTGTGCAGCTCGTCCGACGTCGGCCATGATGCGCTCATGACGATGTACCGCACCCGCTTTCACGGCCAGGTCGATCTGATGACCGCCGAGGAATTGGCGGAGTTCTGGCGCGAGTAGGGGACGATCCGCTCAATTGACATTGTCGCCGAGCATATTGTGGAAGGCGGTGGCGACGGCGGCAATGCCGCTGGCGCCGTGCATCAGCGCGATCTCGCCCTGCTGCTCGTGGCGGATGGCGTGGGCCATCACACGCAGGCGCAGATCGCCGCCGCTATGCCACATCTGGTCGGCCATCCTGACCGCGCCGGCGTGATGCTTGCTCATGGTCTCGACGAACAGCGCGTCGAATTGATCCGCCGGCGCGGCCTTGACCTGCCGCATCTCGGCCTGTGTCAGGAAGCCCGGCATGGCGGCACGTTCGTCCGAGCTGCAATCGGGCATCTCGGTGTCGAACCAGCTCAGCCACCACGTTTCGAAAATCCGGTTCTCGCCGGTCTGGCTTGCGACCATCAGCATCGCCAGCTTTCGCAGATGCGGGTCCTGTGCGCGCTCTGCGGCAATCCGCGCCAGCGCGATGCCCTGGGCGTGATGCGCGGTCATGTGACGGATGTAAGTCTGGTCGGCGTCCCTGTCGCGGCCCATCCACGGCGGCTCGTAACCATGGCTGCCGAACAACGCGGCCGCGCCGAGCAGTGCGATCAAAGCCAGCGCGCCGGTGATCCAGGCATTGGTGAAGCGAACATCGCGCGCGGGTGCTGCTCCCCCCGTCCAGCGCAGCCGGGCGAACAGGGGGTACATCACGGCCGAGGAGCTATGGACGAGCAGGCCGATCCAGTAGGGCTGCTGCAGCGTGAACAGCGGCTGCCAGAACGGAAACAGCGGCACCAGCACGAACCATTCCATGCTTGACGAGAACACGGCCCAGGGCAGCGCGAGCAGCAGGATCGTCAGCGGCCGCAATTGGGCGGTCCAGCGCCCGAGCACACCGAAGAACACCAGCGCCCAGGAGAAATCCGCCCATTGGTGGAAGGCGATCCCTGCAAGGATCGCGCTCCACGACGGCTCTGCGCTGATCGCCCAATCGCGTGCGGGGATGGCGGCCACCGTCAGCCAGTCGACGGCGGCATCGCGTCCGATGCGCGCGGCGAAGAGCTGGCTGACGATGGTCGAGAAGGTGCTGCTGATCAGGCCGAGTTCGGCAGCGGCGACCCAGCGCGAGCGTCGCCGTGAGGCGCCTTTATCACCGGTGCGAATTGAATTGGAAATGGTCGACGGCGCGGCGGCGTTCACGTCAGCTGATTGAGTTTCTTCAACGGATTGAGTTCGCTCGGCTTGCTCTGTTCGTCCCGGCCGCGCTCCGCTTGCTCCTTGCCTTCCTCATGGAGATCCTGATCGCCGACGATCTCGCCGACGGCCTGTTTCGCCTTGCCAGCGATCCGCTGACCGAGGCCCTTGGTCTTGCTCATGGTCTGCCTCCAGGCTCACGCCGCCACCCCGGCGCTTGAAGGGGGATGAGCGCCAGGGCCGCGGTTTCGTCTGTTCGGCCTCCGGCAGGGGGGACGTCGGAAGCGTTGAGTGAGACGCTCTGACGCGCTGATGGTTCCTCGGCCGTCATCGTGCGTCGAGTGCAATGATCACGCCTTCATTGCCGCGGAGCAGGATGGAGGCGTCCGGCAACGGCTCGGACGGCAGGTCGAGATGCGTGGATATCAGCAGACGGCCGCGACCTTGCCAGTGCCATTTCCGCGGCTCGGCGGCGATGTTGAGCGCAACCAGAATGTCGTTGCCGCCATGCGTCCGCCTGTAGGCCAGAACGTCGTTCTGCGAGCGTAGTGGCTCGTAGCCGCCGTGAAGCAGGCACGCGTGCTCGCGCCGCAGCGTCATCAGCGCGCGAAACAGCGCCAGGATCGAACGTGGGTCGCGCTGCTGCGTGGCCACGTTGGCCGCGCCGTCGGGCGGCTCGAGCGGCAGCCATGGATCGCCGGTTGTAAAGCCGCCGTTGCTGCTGTCATCCCATCGCATCGGCGCGCGTTCGGGATCGCGGCAAAGGCCATACCCCGGCACGAGCTTCTCGAAGGGATCGTGGACGCGGTCGGGCGGAATGGGAACGCGCTTGCGGCCGATCTCGTCGCCCATGAAGAAGAACGGCGTTCCCCGCAGTGTCATCAACAGCATCGCCAGCACGCGCATTTGCGCGTCGCCGATCGTGCTCGCGATTCGCTGCTTGTCGTGGCCACCGATCACCCAGACCGGCCATGCATGATCCGGGATAGCGTTGAAATACGCGTCGATCGTTGCTTGCAGGGACAGCGCGTCCCATTGCGAGTCCAGCAGCGCGAAATTGAGCGGTAGATGCAGGCGCGGTCGGTCGTTGCCGTAGAAGTGGCCGATGCGGTCGGTCTTGCCCTGGACTTCGCCGCACAACATTCGTCCCGGATACCCGTCGATCACCTCGCGGATGAATTCGATGCAATCCATCGTCTCCGGGCGATCGTCGGTAAAGACGGGCGTCTGGCGCTGCGGCGGCGGCTTGCCTTTCGCTCGCGGGTTATGCGGATTGTCGCGCAGCAGCGCGTCCTTGATCAGGACCGCGCTGGCGTCGACGCGGAAGCCGTCGACGCCGCGATCGAGCCAGAAGCGCATGACATCGGCGATCGCGGCGCGCAGCTGCGGGTTGCGCCAGTTCAGATCGGGCTGCTCGACCAGGAAGGAATGGTAGTAATATTGCCGCCGCGCCTCGCACCATTCCCAGCCGCTGCCGCCGAAGCGGCTCAGCCAATTGTTGGGCGGACCACCGTTCTCGGCCGCGTCGGCCCAGATGTACCAATCGGCCTTCGCGCTGTTCCGTGAGCTGCTGCTCTCGACGAACCACGCGTGATCGTTCGCGGTATGGTTGGGCACGAGATCGAGAATCAGGCGGATCTCCGCCGCGTGCAGGGCCTTGAGCAGGCGGTCGAACGCATCGAGGCTGCCGAACGCAGGGTCGATGGAGCAGTAGTCCGAGATGTCGTAGCCGAGGTCGCGGAACGGGCTCTTGGAGATCGGCGTCAGCCACACCGCGTCGACGCCGAGCCATTTCAGATAGTCGATGCGCGATGTCAGGCCGGCAAGGTCGCCCTTGCCGTCACCGTCCGAGTCCTGGAACGAGATCAGTGCGATTTCGTAGATGACGGCGGATTCCCACCACGCACCTTCGTTACGGGACGCCTCGCTCATTGCCTTACATCACCTCGTCGTGCGTCCTCAGGTCCGCCCCGCCGTGGCGTGCGCTGCGATCCGCTTGGCAGCGGTTCGGGCGCCCTCGATGCCCTTGGGATAGCCGCTGCGGTTCGGATACAGCTTGCGCCCCGCATCGCGCGGTGGCCGCCGCGGCTTGGTGTCTTGCGCGGCGCGGTAGTCGAGCATCGCGATGCCGCCGACCATCAGCAGCGCCAGCGCGATATTGCCCTTTTTGGGATTGTCCGCGGTCAGCCCCGAGAGCAGCGCGGCGGCATCGAAGCCGTCGCCGCCGACGCGGGCCCACAAGCCGGCGTTCTTGTCGACGGAGAGCGACATGATCCCGGCAAGGATCTCCCGCACGCCGAAGGCGCGGACCAGCGTCTCATGGCCTTCCATGCCCAGCGTTTCCGTGACGCGCCGCGGCGCGAAGAATTCGACGACGCCGAGGCCAATGCTGAACCAGCCGAGCGCACGCGCGAGCTGGTCTTCGGTCCGCTTCAGGCTCGGGCCGCCGGCGACGATCTTGGGGTCGCCCTTGGTGCGAACGATGTTGGAGAAATGGAACATGGATATTGCTCCTCAGGGCTTCAGCACGACCTTGACGCAGGAGTCGCGCTTGTCGCGAAACACCTGATACATCTCGGGGCCTTGGCTGAGCGGGACGGTGTGGGTGATGACGAAGGACGGATCGATCTGGCCTTCCTCGATGCGATGGAGCAGGTCGTCGGTCCAGCGGTTGACGTGAGTCTGGCCGGTGCGCATCGTCAGGCCCTTGTTCATGAAGGCGCCCATCGGAAGCATGTCGGAGAATCCGCTGTACACGCCCGGCACCGAAATGATGCCGCCGGGCCGGCACACATAGATCATCTCGCGAAGAACATGCGGCCGGTCGCTCTCCACCATCACCATCTGCTTGGCGCGGTCGAGCAGCGTGTCGGGCAGGGAGGCCATCACATGCGACTCCATCCCGACGCAATCAATACACTTCTCAGGGCCTCTGCCGTCGGTGAGCTCCTCGAGCCGCTCCAGGACGCTTTCGTTTTCGAAGTTGATGGTGGTGGCGCCGCCGGCTTCGGCCATGCTGAGCCGCTCGGGCAGGCAGTCGATCGCGATCACCTGGTTGGCGCCGAGCAGGATGGCGCTGCGGATCGCCATCTGTCCCACGGGCCCGCAGCCCCAGATCGCGACCGTGTCGGTCGGCTCGATGTCGCATTGCACGGCTGCCTGCCAGCCGGTCGGGAAGATGTCGCTGAGAAACAGCAGCTGCTCGTCGGGAATGCCGGCGGGCACCTTGATATGGGTGGCATCGGCGAACGGCACGCGCAGATATTCGGCCTGACCGCCCGGATAGCCGCCGGTCAGATGCGTATAGCCGAACAGGCCGGCGCCCGAATGACCAAACGCCTTTTCCGCGAGATGACTCTTGCGATTGGTGGTTTCGCAGACCGAGAAATTGCCGCGCTTGCACTGGTCGCATTCGCCGCAAATGATGGTGAAGGGAACGACGACGCGGTCGCCCTTCTTCAGCTTGCCGTCGACGCCGGAGCCGACCTCGACCACTTCGCCCATGGTCTCGTGGCCCATGATGTCGCCGGGCAGCATGCCCGGAATGTAATTGTGAAAGAGGTGCAGGTCCGAGCCGCAGATGGCGCAGCTCGTGACTTTGATGATGGCATCACGCGGATCCTGAATCTCAGGATCGGTGACGGTGTCGCAGCGAATGTCTTCCTTGCCGTGCCAAACCAGCGCCTTCATCTCTGTCCTCCCGCGAGCTACGAGGCATCCAAGTCGAACAACGAACGATGGTTGCTATCGCACGTGGAAAATCTTCGCACCGCACAGTCTTCGGCGGGAGGTTTGCTTCGGCGGGAGGTTTGGCCTGGATAGGAACGAGAGGCGGTTGCAGCCATTGGAGCGTCATCAACGTCATCGCGAGAATACGAGAAGGATACGCTCATGCCCGCCAATCAACTTGCCGTCGTCACCGGCGCCTCCACCGGCATCGGCCTGGAACTCGCAAGATGCTGTGCCCAGGCAGGTTTCAACCTTGTCATCGCGGCGGATGAGCCCGAGATCGAGAGGGTGGCCGTCGATCTCCGCAGGCTCGGCGCCAGCGTCGAGCCGGTCGAGGCAGATCTCGCTACCACCGACGGCGTCGACAAGCTCTGCGCCGCGGTCGGCGACCGGCCGATCGACGCGCTGCTGGCCAATGCCGGCGTCGGCCTCGGCAAGGCATTCCTCGATCAGGATTTTGCCAGGATCAAGCACGTCGTCGACACCAACATCACCGGCACGCTGTATCTGATCCATCGCGCCGGCAACGAGATGCTCCGCCGCAATTCGGGCCGTATCCTGATCACCGGCTCGGTTGCCGGATTCACGCCGGGCAGTTTTCAGGCGGTCTACAACGCCAGCAAGGCGTTTCTCGATTCATTCTCTTTCGCGCTCCGCGAGGAGCTGCGCGACAGCGGCGTCACCGTTACCTGTCTGATGCCGGGCGCCACCGAAACGGAGTTCTTCCGCCGCGCCGACATGATGGACACCAAGGTCGGCACCGAGCAGAAGGATAGTGCCTACGACGTCGCGAAGGCCGGCTTCGACGCCATGTTGCGCGGCGAATCCGACATCGTGACGGGAATGAAGAACAAGATCCAGACCACAATCGCCAACGTCACGCCGAACGAGATGTTGGCCAAGCAACATCGCAAGATGGCGGAGCCGGGCACGGCGAAGTCGTAGAACGATGCTCTCGCAATCTCTGCTGGGCGGTGCGGCCGATCCCGCAGACAGACACAAAGGAGCACGCCGATTCACATAGCCTAATGCGCAAAGCTCCCCGAGCCCTCAGACTGGTTCGGCTGGAAAAAGGGGGCTGCGATGCCGATGGATCGCGTCGAACAGGCCTTTGTCGCAACGGCAATCACGGGTTTTCTGGTGATGATGGCGGCGATCGTCTGGATGATGATGGGCTGATACCGGGGAGGGCTGCTGTTTGCGGATCGCATTGCCCTATGCTGCGGTGCTTTTGTGCCTGGCGGTGACCGCTTGGCTCGCTTTCGCGCATCTGTTCTGATCGCCGTCCGGCTCAACCGTTCGGATCGGAGATGAGCGCCGCCAGCCGCTGCGCCATCGCAGGCAGATCGATCGGTTTCTCCAGGATGGGCACGTCGTGGAATTCCGGACTGATCGTGACCTTGTCGTATCCGGTCGTAAAAATGAAAGGTATGTTCCTTGCCTTCAGTTCGCGCGCCACAGGAAAGATCATTTCACTGCGGATGTTCACGTCGAGCACAGCGGCATCCAGGATGCCGCCGTCACGCAGGATACTGAGCGCGTCATCGAGATCACCGACCGGCCCCGCGACCTCTGCACCGAGCGCCTGACATGCCTTGCCGATGTCATCGGCGAGAAAATATTCGTCCTCGACAATGAAGATGCGCCGCCCGCTGAGCGGCGACCGTGGACCTGACGATCCAGCCGAAATCGCCATGGTACCTTCCATCCCTTGCCTTCCATAGGAACATTGGGCGGTGACCCGCCTTGGTATAACGATACAACCGAAAGCGGGTTCCATGAGCAACCGCGACATCATCGTCATAGGTGGCTCGGCCGGCGCGACCGCGCCGCTGAAGCAGATCCTCGGGCGCCTTCCGCCCGATCTGCCCGCAGCGGTGTTCATCGTGCTGCACATCCCGGCGCAGGGCATCGGCATTCTCTCGACGGTCGCCAGCAGCGCTGGCCCGCTGCCGGTCCGGCAGGCCGAAAACGGCATGAAGATCGAGCCCGGCCAGGTCTATCTGGCCGCACCTGACCATCATCTGCTGCTGTCGGAGGATCGCGTGTTCCTCGGGCGCGGTCCGCGCGAGAACATGGTCCGGCCGGCCATCGACGCCCTGTTCCGCTCGGCCGCCATCAACTACGGCCCGCGCGTGATCGGTGTGCTCCTCAGCGGCCTGTTGTCCGACGGTGCGGCCGGTCTCAACGCCATCAAGCGTTGCGGCGGAATCTCGGTGGTTCAGGACCCCTCGGACGCCATCGCCGATGAAATGCCAAGAAGCGCCCTGGAGGCGACCATCATCGATCTTTGCGTCCCTGGCGCCGGCATGGGCGACGTTCTGTCCGATCTCGCCAGGGAGGTTGCGGGTGCCGCGCTGCCGATCCCGCCCGAGATCCGGCTCGAGGTCGAGATCGCGGCGGGCGAACGGATCGGCAGTGACAAGCTCCTCTCGGTGGCTGATCCGGTTGCACTGACCTGTCCGGCCTGCGGAGGCGTGCTGTCCGAGATCAAGGAATCGCACCCGATGCGCTTCCGTTGCCAGGTCGGTCACGCCTTCGCCGCCGACATCCTCGCAAAAGAGCAGGAGGGGCAAGTGGATGAAGCCCTGCGGGTCGCACTGCGCATCATTGAGGAGCGGGCTGAGTTGGTGCAGCGCATGGCCTTGGACGGACGGCGCAACGGCCGGCCTGCGGTTGCCGAGATGTACCAGGCGCGGGCTGCCGAATATCGCGAATATGCCGACATGATCCGGAGGGTCGTGCTAAAGTCGCTCGATCCTCCGGCTCGCAAGCGGGAGGCTTGAGGTCGCCATGACCATTTCCCTCGCCGAATGGACCGAGCAGCTCGATACCGAGCGCCGCCATCTGATCAAGGCCGATCGGGATATCGAGGAGGGTTCGCAGCGCATCCTCGATCAGGAGGCGCGCATCCGCGAACTCAGTGCCGGCGGCCACGACGCGGACCAGGCGGAACGGTTGGTCGAGGCGCTGAAGCAGACCTTGACGGAATGGCTGCGCCATCGTGTCCTGATCGAGCAGCGGATTGCCTATCTTCGGCAGCAAGTCGGCCCGGAGTGATCCGGGGGCGTTGGCAGGCCGCCCAAGTTCAATGCCGAACACCCAATGCTCGCTGTACGGAACGCAGCGTGACGTTTCCGCCTTGCACCTGTTGGGATAATATCAATTCTGCTATTTCCGGCGAGCGGGCGTCCTCTGGTTCCCGTCACTGAATGAGGCTATCGAGACCATGCATGAAATCGGCGACCAGCCGGTCGAAAGAGAGCGCCAGACCAGGTCTCCGCTGATCATCGGGGTGGGCGCCGCGCCGACAGCTCTGGATAGTGTCGAGCGGTTCTTTTCCAGGCTGACCGTAAGCGCCGACCAGGCCGTCGTGCTCGCGTTCCAGCATCATGAGGCCCTCGACGAGCCGCGGCTGCGCCAGATCGTGCGAAATTCCCACGGTGGCAAGATTTCCGACGTCGGCAACGACCAGACCATCGAGGGTGGCACGATTTATCTGTGCCCGCCCGCGATGATCACGACGATCCACGGCGGTCGCTTCGGCGTCCGCCCGGCCGAGCAGGCGCCCGGCGAGCGGGCCACGATCGACAGCTTCCTGGTGTCGTTGGCGGAAGAACGCGCCGAGCAATCGATCGGCGTGATCCTGTCCGGCATCGGCGGCGATGGCACGCTGGGTACCGCGACACTGAAGGACCACGGTGGCCTTGCCATCGCCGAAAAAGGCGCGAGCGACGAGGCGGATCATCTGAAGGACGCCGATACGCCGGCCGCGATCGCCGACTACGTGCTGACCGCCGAAGACATCGCCGAGCACATCCAGGTCTATGCCCGTCATCTGCGCCGGCTGGAGGAGAAGCAGGGGTTCGACGAGGTGCTCGCCGCTGCGGCGACCTCGCTGTCGCGCATCGCCGACATCCTGCGCAGCAAGACCGGCAATGATTTCCACGGCTACAAGCAGAACACCTTCCTGCGTCGCGTGCAGCGGCGGATGCAGGTGGTCCAGATCGGCGACATTTCCGCTTATGTCGATTTCCTGCGCAACGACCAGGACGAGGCGCAGCACCTCTTCAACGACCTCTTGATCGGCGTCACCGAATTCTTCCGCGACAACCGCGAATTCGAGGTGCTGGAGAGCCAGATCGTCCCGAGGCTCTTCGAAGGCAAGGACGCGAGCCAGCAGGTTCGCGTCTGGGTGCTCGGCTGTGCCACCGGGGAGGAGGCCTATTCGATCGCTATCCTCCTGCGCGAGTACATGGCCAAAATGGACTCGCCACCGCAGGTTCAGATCTTCGCGACCGACATCGACGGACGGGCGCTGGCGGCTGCGCGCGTCGGCCGCTATCGCACCAAGATCGAAGCGGAGATGACCGGCGAGCGCCTGGCGCGCTGGTTCGTGCGCGAGGGTGATACCTATTGCGTGGTCAAGGAGCTGCGCGAGATGTGCATCTTCTCGCAGCACAACGTCATCAAGGACGCACCGTTCTCGAAGCTCGATCTCGTCTCCTGCCGCAACCTGCTGATCTATCTGAATGCCGAATTGCAGAACCGGGTGATCCCGCTATTCCACTTCGCGCTTCTGCCGGATCGGTTCCTGTTCCTCGGCAATTCCGAGAACGTGACGCGGCATCCAAAACTGTTCGTACCGGTCGACCGCCGCGCCCGCATCTTCAAGAAGCTCGAGACCGGAACCCGGCTGCCGCCGGAATTTCCGATCACGACCGCCGCGGGGAGGGCAAACCTCGAGATAGCGCCGGCGCGCTCCTTCCGCCCTGATATCGGGCTGGAGCGTCGCGCGCAGCGGATCGCGGAGCGCTATGCGCCCGCCTATGTCATCGCCGACAGCAACTTTCAGGTCCTGCACTTTTCCGGGCGCACCGGACGCTACATCGAGCCGACGGCAGGCGCCGCCACGCTCGATCTGCTCCAACTCGTCCATCGCGATCTCCGCCTGGACCTGCGCGCGGTGCTCAGCCGCGCGGCGGAGAGCAACGAGCCCGCCCATGCCGAGCAGGTTCAGCTCGGCGCCAACGGCCAGCACATTCCCGTCGACATCACGGTGGAGCCGATCCAAGAGGGCGGCAGCGGCGATCGCAATTTCGTCGTCCTGTTCAAGGACGGCCCGGTGCGCGCCATCGGTGCCGACGAAGGCAAGCCCAATGCGTTGGTGCAGACCGAGCATGTCGAGCGTATCGAAGGCGAGCTGCGGGCGACGCGGGAGCGCCTTCAGGCAACCATCGAAGAGCTCGAAAGCACCAACGAGGAGCTGAAGTCCTCGAACGAGGAATACCAGTCGCTCAATGAAGAGCTTCAGTCGGCAAACGAAGAGCTCGAAACTTCACGCGAGGAATTGCAGTCGGTCAATGAGGAACTGACCACCGTGAACGGCGAGCTGGCTCACCGCGTCCAGGAATTGACGCGCGCCACCAGCGACCTCGAGAATTTCCTGGAGAGCACGCAGATCGCGACCGTATTCCTCGACAACGATTTGCGCGTGATGAACTTCACGCCAGCGATTACGCAGGTTCTGCATCTCGTCGAAACCGACACGGGTCGCCCCATCGCGCACATCAAGGCCCGCATCCCGATCGAGGAGCTCTATGACGACATTCGCGGCGTGCTGCGGACGCTTGCCATCGCCGAGCGCGAGCTGAGGGATCCGGACAGCGGCACGCGCTACATCGTGCGCATCCTGCCCTATCGCAGCATCGACAACTTCATCGCGGGGGTCGTGATCACCTTCGTCGACATCACCGCCATTACCCGCGCCGAGGAGCGGCAGCGCCTGCTGCTGGCCGAGCTCCAGCATCGGGTCCGTAACACGCTCGGCGTGGTCCGCTCGATCGCCCGTCGCACGGCCGATAGCAGTTCGACGGTCGAGGAGTTTGCGTCCCATCTCGATGGCCGGCTCAACGCATTCGCCCGAACCCAGGCGTTGGTGACCCGCGATCCCGAGGGCGGCGTTGATCTCGAATACCTCGCGGTCGAGGAGCTGCTGGCCTATAATGCCAGGGAAGGTGAGCAGGTACGGGTCAGCGGCCCCACGGTGCGTTTTCAGTCGAAGGCCGCGGAAACCTTTGCCCTTGCCATTCACGAATTGGCGACCAACGCGCTCAAATACGGCGCCCTGAGCCGGCCGACTGGTCGCATCGAGATTTCCTGGCGCCTCGAGCAGGGCACCGACCCGGCGGAGCTGGTGTTCGAGTGGCGGGAGCGCGGTGGGCCGCCGGTTGCGCCGCCGCCGCACAAAGGATTTGGGGCCGAGCTTCTGGAGCGCACACTCGCGTTCGAGTTCAAGGGGCAGACCAGGTTGGCATTCAATCCGAGGGGACTGGAATGCACGATCACCATGCCCCTCAGCAAGCGGGCGTTTCATACACCGGCGGTGGCCAACTGATGCCCTTGTCGACGCTAGATCGCAGCCAGGTGGACCCGGTCATTCGCCGGCTAAACGTGCTGAGGCCGTTGTCGATGGAGGCCCGCACCTCGCTCGAATACGCAATGCTGGAGGGAATCCAGCGTGCAGGGGCGGGCGAGGATCTGATCTCGGAGGGCGATCCGGTCGACAGCGTGCGCCTCGTGCTGTCGGGCTGGCTCTGCCGCTACAAGACGCTGGAGGACGGCCGGCGCCAAATTGTCAATTTTCTCTTTCCCGGCGAAAGTTGCGACGCGCACGCGTTCCTGTTGTCGGTGATGGATCATTCCATCGCGGCGATGACGCCGGTCGTCTACACCGAAATCAAGCGCGCGCGGTTCGAAGGTCTCGTGGCTGCCGACCGCGCGCTGGCGGAAGCATTCTGGTGCGAGACGCTCGTCAACAACGCGATCCAGCGCGAATGGGCCATCAATCTCGGCCGCCGGGTGGCCTTTGAACGCGTGGCCCATCTGTTCTGCGAGATCATCGAGCGGCTGCGTCCTGTCGGCATGGTCGAAGGCAATTCCTGCGTGATGCCGGTGACGCAAATGGATCTTGCGGACGCCACCGGCCTGTCGGTGGTCCATCTCAACCGCACGGTTCAGGAGTTGCGCGCCTCCGGCCTGATCGTGCTGCGCGATCGCACGCTGACCATCACCGATCTCGATGCGCTCAAGGATGCGGCACTGTTCTCGCCGAGCTATTTGCAACTCTATCGACGGGCCTAAGCGTCTTCTCGGCTGTTCCGAGATACTTGATCCAGGTTAGCGTTCGCGGATGTTTTTTGAGCGGATGGCTGGTTTTGAGTAATTGACGTAACTTACGTGAAGGCGGTTTCATCCCGAATCTTCTATCGTCGTTTCGATGAACGACGTCCTGCTTGCCCGCGCTGAGCGCGCGATCGAAGCGAGCCGCGCCCTCCGGGCGCAGCGCAGAGCGGTCGCGGATCAGCTTGATGACGCCACGCGCGAGGTGCGCCGGGTGGTGATGGAAAGCGCGATGCTGCGCTCGGAGCTCAAGGCCCTCCGCGACAACCGGGAACAGCAGGATCTCAGACACCGCGTGCCGTCGGAATAGGAGCCGACGACATCAAACGCTAGCATGCGCCGGGATGGGTGCCTCGCTCAGCGCTGCTTCGCTGCTTTGGATCGCCTGTTGTAAGGCGAGCGGTTGACGGGCTTGAGCGAAATGCCTTCGCGCTGCGCCTTGCTGCGAATGGCCGCGACCGGGTGATGCTTCGCCGTTTCGTTTCGCATCGGCAAAATCACGCACCGTTAACTTATTGAAATGCCGGAACCTGCGGTTGCGGCCGAAGCTGTGAACGCTGCCGGGCTGGGCCGCCCCGACCGGCACGAAACTCTGGCCCCGGCGCCGACCTCCCGCCGGGGCCAATTCCTCCCAATTCCTTCCATCTGAAGGGCTTTGTGAAAGTACAATGACCGCGAAACGCAACCGCAGGAAACAGACCCAATCGCTCCAGGAGCGGTTGGTGGCATTCGCCGAAGCCGCTCGCGAGCGCGCGCGCAGCCTGCCGCCCGGCAAGGAGCGTGACATGCTGCTTCGGCGCGCCAAGCAGAACGAGGTGACCTCCAACCTGACGGACTGGCTGAGCGAACCCGTATACCCGAGACGGGGAGGGTGACGATGCGGAGCATCAAGCACTACCGCGCGTTCCAGATCGATCCGGACGGGCATGTGTTTGGATGCATCAACCTGGTCTGCGACAATGATGAGCAGGCCAAGCGCGAGGCCGCCTCGCTCGTGCTGGTGCACCGCATCGAACTGTGGCGGCTGGACCAGCGCATCGCGCAGTTCGATGTGCCGCCGGAAGTTGTCCGTCAGTAGGGCGACGAGAGGAGAGCGAGAAGGAACCGCGCGCTGCGCCCCGGGTTGGTCGGACTGTACCGACCTCGCGAGGAGCCAGCATGACGGAAGCCGACATTCGCAAGGGGATGCCGCCCGTCAAGCTCTCGCGCGAGGCCTTCGAGCGCCGCTACCGGAGCCGGTTCGTCGATCCCGCCTTTGCACCGCTCCAGCGCGAGCTCGACGCCATCGTCGGCGCGGCCTGGGATGCCTACAGCAATTCACGCAAGGCCCCGCTGACGCGAAAGGCGGGCGCAGGATTCTCCGATCCCGATTACGACATCGCCGTCGACTGGCTCGATGCGCGCGCGAAGATCCTGGCGGCGCAGCGACGCCATGACGACGCGGACGAGACGCCGCGCATCCTCATCATCAACGGCTCGGCCCGTAGCGAGCACACCTGTCCCGGCGAGATGTCCAAGACCTGGCGTCTGGTCGAGCTCGCCGAGCCGGTCTTTGCCGAGCTTGGGCTTGCCGTCGACGTCCTCGATCTATCGCGCCTGGCTTCGGAGTTCGGCAAGACGATCCATCCCTGCAAATCCTGCGTCGGAACCGCGATGCCGCTCTGCCACTGGCCGTGCAGCTGTTATCCGAACTATTCGCTGGGGCAGACCGACGACTGGATGAACGATATCTATCCGCTCTGGGTCGCGGCCCACGGCATCCTGATCGTGACCCCGGTGAACTGGTATCACGTGCCCGCCGGGCTCAAGGCGATGATGGATCGCATGGTCTGCGCCGACGGCGGCAATCCCGATCCGACCTCGACCCACGGCAAGAAGGCTGCCGAAGCCAAGGCGCTGGAGCTGAAAGGCTGGTCTTATCCGCGCCATCTCGCCGGCCGTCATTTCGGTCTTGTCGTTCACGGCGATGCGGTCGGTGCCGAGGGCGTGCGCCGCGCTTTGTCGGATTGGTTGACCGACATGCAGCTGATCTCGGCGGGCCGCTTCGCCGAGCTCGATGGCTATGTCGGCTACATGGAGCCATACGCCACCTCGCACCGCGACCTCGATGACGACAGGGCATTCCAGACGGAGGTGAAGAACGTCGCGCGCGCGCTCGGCAATGCGGTCCGGCTGGCGCGAAGCGGACAGCTTCGCGCGCCCGGTGCGGGCCTGTCGGATCCAAACCCCAAATGACGGCGAATGATCAGTCCTATGATTGCCTGATCGTCGGCGGCGGCCCCGCCGGGCTGATGGCCGCGATCTATCTCGCGCGATTTCGGCGCCGCGTCTGTGTCGTGGACGCAGGCGCGAGCCGGGCGGCGCTGATCCCGCGCAGTCACAATGTGCCGGGGTTCGTCCACGGCCTCTCCGGTACCGACCTGCTTGCGCGCATGTCCGCGCAACTGGGCGAGCTCGCGGTCACGCGGGTGGCCGCCGAAGTCACCGCCTTGCGGCGAGACGACGAGGGTTTTCAGGCGATCTGGAACGGCGGCGCGGATACGGCTGCTACCGTCATCCTTGCCAGCGGCATCGTCGACGCCCATCCGCCGTTCGACGAATGGCGCGCGGCGGTCGCAGACGGGCTGTTGCGCTACTGCCCCGTCTGCGACGCCTACGAGGCGATCGGCCGTCGCATCGGCATCGTCGGTCCGCTGCACCGTGCCGCCGGCAAGGCGCTCTTCATGCGCGGCTACTCACGCGACGTGACTCTGCTGGCAACGGGCGAGGATGACGGGAAGGCCGCGGCACCGGAGCTGAATGAATCGGGTGTCGAGATCGTCGTCGCGCCCGGCCTGCGCCTGAGGCGGAGAGACCACGGCGTCGAAGCCGTCTTCGCCAACGGCCGGACGGCGCAATTCGAGATGGTCTACCCGGTGATGGGTGCGGAGGTGCGCTCGCATCTCGCGATGAATCTGGGGGCCCAACATACCGGGGAGGGTTACGTGAAAGTCGACGATCATCAGCGCAGCTCGGTCGACGGCCTCTACGGCATCGGCGACGTCGTCACCGACCTGCACCAGATCTCGGTCGCGTTCGGCCACGCCGCGGTCGCCGCCTGCACGATCCACCACAGCCTGCCGCGGCGGCTGGCATGAGGAGCGGGGTATCGGACATTGGCAACAGAATCATCCTCGAAGACCGCGGTCTATGCGGCGCTCTTCGGCAATGTCCTGGTCGCGGTCACGAAGATCGGCGCCGCCGCGTGGACAGGAAGTTCGGCCATGACGAGCGAGGCGGTGCATTCGCTCGTCGACACCACCAACGAGATCCTGCTGCTCTACGGCTATCGGCGCGCGAGCCGTTCGCCCGACGAATCCCATCCGCTCGGCTATGGGCGCGAGCTGTATTTCTGGAGCTTCATCGTTGCGCTGCTGATCTTCGCGCTGGGCGCCGGTGTCTCGCTGTATCAGGGCATTCTGCATGTCGCCGCACCCGAGCCGATCGAAAGTCCGATCGTCAGCTTCGTGGTGCTTGGGCTGTCGTTCCTGTTTGAAGGCGGCTCCTGGCTGGTTGCCCTGCGGCGCTTCAGCTCCGACGGCCAGCGGTTCGGATATTATCAGGCCTTCGTTCGCAGCAAGGATCCTCCGGCATTCATGGTGCTGCTCGAGGACAGCGCTGCGCTGGTCGGCATCGCCATTGCTGCGGCGGCCACTGCGGCCGCCGTAGTGCTGAGCCAGCCGGTCTGGGATGGGATCGGTTCGATCCTGATCGGGATATTGCTGGCGATCGTGTCGATCGGTCTCGCGCGCGAGAGCAAGAGCCTGCTGATCGGCGAGCCCGCCGATCCGGAGCTTGCGCGATCAGTCCTGGACATCGCAAGGCGTTCGCCCGGCGTGCTCAGGGCCAACGGCCTTCTGACGGTGCAGCTGTCGCCGGTCGAGGTCGTTGCGGCCCTCAGCATCGAATTTGCGGATGACAAGCGCGCCGACGACATCGAGCGATGCGTCGTTTCGATCGAGACCGAGATACGCAAACGCCATCCAAGCGTGGCGGCGCTGTTCATCAAGCCGCAGACCGATGCCCGCTACCGGGCGGTGCGCGCGAGGCGCTACGGCTAGCTGCGCGAGGTTCCCCCGACGTCACAATCGGCACGACGGCAGGAACGATCACAACATCCCCCTGGTTGACCGGTGCAGGGGCGAGCATTGGAGAAACCGGATGGCTCAATCCGAAGACATGACGCGCTGCATCGCGCTCTGCATGAGCTGCTACCAGACCTGCCTCGGCACCGCGATGAACCATTGCCTCCAGACCGGCGGCAAGCACGTCGAGCCCAAGCATTTCCGCCTGATGATGGCGTGCGCCGAAATGTGCCGGACAGCGGCGCATTTCATGCTGATCAACACGCCGCATCACCGGCACACAT
Organism: Bradyrhizobium sp. MI1.3; assembly: GCF_055811695.1. Classification (NCBI taxonomy): domain Bacteria; kingdom Pseudomonadati; phylum Pseudomonadota; class Alphaproteobacteria; order Hyphomicrobiales; family Nitrobacteraceae; genus Bradyrhizobium; species Bradyrhizobium sp. MI1.3. The sequence continues at coordinate 40,236 of NZ_JBVVPQ010000029.1, forward strand.
GCGGCGAATGCGCGGAAATTTGCAGCGAATGCGCCGAGGATTGCGAGCGGGTCGGCGGCATGGACGAGTGCGTCGCCATGTGCCGCTCCTGCGCGCAATCCTGCCGTGCGATGGCGGCCTGAGGACGAAGCCCATGCTGGAAGAGAAACTCACGGATGCCATCGTCGAGGAGCTGCAGCGGCAGGCGGCCAACCGGCCGCAATTGCTGAAGGTCGAACGCGCGGACGATGCGAAAGCCTCGGAGGAGCTGATCGTCAACGGCAAGATCGACTTGGCCGCGCTGGTCATGGTGATCGCGGGATCGGTCGCCGGCGGGCCTTAAGTCCGGCCGTCAACGCGCCCTCAGCCATATTCCTCGCCGATGCCGTATTCCCGGTAGATCTCCAGCGGATCGAGGTCGGGAAACAGCCGGCATTTGGCCTGGGCGAGATGCAGGCTCACCGCCGCCGGCTCCTTGCCGTTCGAGAGCATCTTGCGGATGTCGTCCATATGCGCGCTCGGCTGGTGCTTGGTGTCGAGCTGCTCCAGCGCGACCAGCGCGGTCGCCAGCGCCTCGGTCAGAACCCAGTCGTCGTGGCCGGTGATTCCCTTCTTCGGCATCGGCAGACCCCATATGTGGCGGCGCCAGTCTATCGGGACTTCCGCCAAATCTCCATGGAGCCGTTGCAGCCAGCAGGCGCGGAAGGGGCCGGCGGCCGTGCTCCGGCTTGCATTATGGCCGGGCGTGGCTAAAAGGCGGCATTGCCGGGGCAATAGTATCTTTGGTGAAACAAAGTTGGCGTAGACCGGCCTGCATGGCATTCGGGCCGGCTATTCCGGTCTGGCCCCCTGATCCCCGCATTCGCAACACGGTCCGGTTGCACCACCCTTCAAGGCTTGAGCCCGCATGGTCTTTCTAAGCTTCGTCTACCGCTTCGTGACCAACTTCGCATTCATGGCGATGGTCTATTTCAGCCTGAATTTAATGGAGAAATACCAGAACCGGGCGATCATCGCGATTCTGGTGCTGATCTATACCGGCATGCGCGCAGCTTCGACGCTGCGGGCCTTCTACTTCTACCAGAAGATCGAGCGGCTGGAGGCTGAGACCAAGCGGCTGCAGGGCCCGATCAATGACGGCGCGGGCGGAACGAACGCGCGCAGGCAGGTCGTGGTTGACGTCGCCCGGCTGCGGCGCGACGGCGAGGTCAAGTCCTATATGGACCTGTTCTTCCTGGCGCTGATCGTGTTGCTCTGCGTCGCCAACATCATGCGACAGTAGGCTCTACTGCGCGCGCTTCTTCAGGCTCGCCACACGGGTCGGGCGCGGCGCAGTGCTCTTTGGCGCGGCGCTCTTGGGCGCAGTGCTCTTGGGCGCAGTGCTCTTGGGGGCAGTGCCCTCGGTCTCTGCGGCATGCTTCGGTGTGCCGTGAGCAGCGCGCGCGGTGCGGGCAGCGCGCGCCTTGCCGGCTTTGCCCTTGGCCGCACGGGGCGTCTCGGCCGCCATTGCCAGGCGTGTCGCGACGCGCCGCGACAACGTCGTCGACAGCAGCACCTCGACAGAGCCCTCGGGGATTGCAAAGAGATCGCGGGCGGGCACGGGCAGGGTGGCCGCGACATTGGCGAGCGCCATGGTCTTGCGCGGCAGCAGCGGTTGATGCGCGGTCTCCGCGTTGAGGTCGGCCAGCGAGGGCGCCGGAAGCGTCTTGGTCTGCGCGAACACGAAATTCGGCACGGCGGGCCAGCGCGCGATCGGTGTGGTCTCGGTCGGCGGATGCAGCAGCCATTCCACCGGCGTGGTCGGCGTCGCCGGCTGCTCGGCGGTCGCGGGCACCACGTGCACGATGCGATAGCCGCGCGCCTTGAGGTCGCGGATGATCTTCGGCAGGGCCGCCACCGTGCGGGCCTGGATGTCGTGCAGCAGCAGGATGCCCTTGCCCTTGGCCTCGAGCCGCTGGATCGCGAGCTGATAGACGCGATCGGAGGACACATGGCGCCAGTCGTCGGCCGGGAAATCGGCGCTCCAGACCTGGATCCCGCGCGAGATCAGAAGGTTCTCGACGCCGTCGGCGCGCATCAGGCCGGGAATGCGGAAAAACGGCGCGAGCTTGGACGGATCGGTCATTGCGGCCGATGTCCACTCGATGCCGCCATTGATCTGCGCCTCGGCCTTGTCGAGCGGCATCCGGTCCATTGTGAGCGGGTGCGTCATGCTGTGGGTGCCGACGGTGTGGCCCGCGGCGACCAGCTTGCGCACGCCGTCCGGGTTCGCCTTGGCCTGTTCGCCGATGATGAAGAAGGTCGCCTTGATGCACTCGTCGGCGAGGATCTGCAGCACCTGGTTGGAATATTTCGGCAACGGACCGTCGTCGAAGGTCAGGACGACTTCATGATCCTTCAGCGGCAGCGTCTCGCGGTACTGCATGGTGCCGATGCGGGGATGCTCGTGCGGATCGACCACGAGGGTGCGGGACGTGCCGAGTGCGTCCGGACGGCCGGGGCAGTCGGCCGCAATGGCCGGCGAGCCGATGGTCAGGACACCCAAAAATCCGCCTAGGAATCCGCCAAGGCAAAGGACGATCCACGATCGCGTCCGAGCAACAACGCTACTTCCGATCATGAACCCGGTCTGCCCTCTTACGCGATTGCCGCCATAATAGGTCGGAGACATCTGCAAACGGTTCAGGCGCAAGGAACCGCTACCCAGGACTCTGCCGCGACAAGTCCCCTTGATACTTGCATGGCGTAGCATGAACAGACTGTTAATAGGGCCAAAATCACCCCATTTTGCGCCGGCGTGACATTCCGGCATCAACGGGCGTCGGCGCTCTTCTGTGATGTGCCCGCCGGCACGATGTGAACCACCCGATACCCGTTCTCCCTCAGATACCGCAGGAAGGCCGGCATGATCGCGGCCGTGCGCGCCTTGGGATCGTGGAACAGGATGATACCCTTGCCGGCGGCGGCTAGGCGCTCGGTGACGAGCTTCAATTCCTGCTCCGGCGTCATCTCGTTCCAGTCGCTGGCCCACAGGTCAGCCCCGAACACCACGATGCCGCGGGACTGGAGCAGGTCGAGCTCGGCTTGCGTGGCTTCGAAATAGGGGAAGCGGAAGAACGGGGTCGCGGGCGTCGTTGTCGAGGTGCCGTGCAGAGCCAGCTCGACGGCGGCAATGCCGCGATCGATTTCGCTCTTCGCCTTGTCGAACGGGATCCGCGCCATGAACGGATGCGAGAAGGTGTGGTGACCGATGCTGTGGCCCTCGCGGGCGATGCGCTTGACCATGTCGGGGTGTTCGGAGGCGTGCAGGCCGATCAGGAAGAAGGTCGCGCGCACGCATTCCTGCGCTAGGGCCGCCAATACCTTCGACGTCGTCGGCGGATGCGGTCCGTCGTCGAAGGTCAGCACGACCTCGTGATCGGCGAGTGGCAACGTCTGCGGAAAGCTCTTCAGGCCCACGCGCGGCGTGGTCTTGGCGTCGACGCTCAGAATGCGGGAGGTGCCGAGCGCGTCCTTGCGCGGGCACTCGGCGGCTTCAGTCGAGGCGATGCCGGTGAGGGCGGCGAGCGCTGCGCCTGCCGACATCGAGGTCCACCTCAATCGAAGCATCTTTGTCATTGCGCTCAGAGTTGCCTTGTGGGTATTGCCTGAACCGTCAGCTCAGACCACTCGTTTCAACCTGTCGAACGGCGAGGCGCGCCATGGATGAACATCTGGACGGTGCCGCGTCTGCTGCGGAATCGGTACTCGACCACGTGCCGATGCGCAATGAAGACGGCGAGATTCGTCACGAATTCGTCGCGGAAATTGCCCATGCGATCGAGGCCGGCGACAGCGCCGCGCTGCGCGCCTGCGTTGCCGAACTGCACGAGGCCGATCTCGGCGATCTCATCGGGGCTCTCGAGCCCGACGATCGCGTCCGCCTGGTCGAACTGACGGGGCGCGATTTCGACTTCTCCGCGCTGAACGAGCTCGACGAGGGCGTGCGCGAGGAGATCCTCGAGGAACTGCCGCCGCAGACGGTCGCGGAAGGTGTGCTCGAGCTCGAATCCGACGACGCGGTCGAGCTGCTGGAAACGCTCGATCAGGCCGATCAGGAGGAGATCCTCGAGAAGCTGCCGCTCAAGGAGCGCGTCGTGCTCGAGCGCAGCCTGCTTTATCCGGAAAACTCCGCCGGCCGCCGGATGCAGACCGAGTTCATCGCCGTGCCCCAGGATTTTACCGTGGGGCAGGCGATCGACTACATGCGCGAGACGCCGGATTTGCCTGACCGCTTCTACGAGATCTACGTCGTCGACAAGGAGCAGCATTGGCAGGGCGCGGTCTCGCTCGACGTGCTGCTGCGCGCCCGCCGCCCCGTGGCGCTTGCCGAGCTGACCGACGAGGATCGCCGCCGCGTCTCCGTCCTGGAGGACCAGGAGGAGGTGGCGCGCATGTTCGGCAAGTACAATCTCGTCGCAGCCCCGGTGCTCGACACCCAGGACCGCCTCGTCGGCGTCATCACCGTCGACGACGTCGTCGACGTCATCGAGGAAGAGGCGGACGAGGACCTCAAGGCGCTCGGCGGCGTCAACAGCGACGAAGAGCTGTCCGACACCGTGTTCACCATTGCACGCGCACGGTTCAACTGGCTGCTGGTCAATCTCGCCACCGCCTTCTTGGCGTCCTCCGTGCTTGGCCTGTTCGAGGGGCAGCTTGAGAAGATGGTAGCGCTCGCCGTGCTGGCGCCGATCGTTGCGAGCCAGGGCGGCAATGCCGCGACCCAGACCATGACGGTCGCGGTGCGGGCGCTGGCGACGCGCGAGCTCGGCTCCTCCAATGCCTGGCGCGTGGTGGTGCGCGAGGGCCTGGTCGGCCTCGTCAACGGTCTCGCCTTTGCCGTGATCACGGGAATCGCGGCGGTGGCCTGGTTCAGGATCCCGGGCCTCGGCATGGTCATCGGGCTCGCCATCATCGTGAACCTCTTCGCCGGCGCGCTCGGAGGCATCCTGATCCCGATGGCGCTCGAACGTGTGCGAGCCGATCCGGCGGTGGCGTCAGGCACGTTCGTGACAACGGTCACCGACGTCGTCGGCTTCTTCTCCTTCCTCGGCATCGCGACGCTGTGGTTCGGGCTCAGGTAGGAGCTGTTGAATCCGTAGCCTGGATGGAGCGAAGCGTAATCCAGGGCCGCTGCGTCGGCTCGAGAGATGCCCCGGATTGCGCTGCGCTCCATCCGGGCTACTGGCCATCATCTTTAATCCGAACTTAAGCGAGCTGCCGCATCATCGTTCTCGCTTGGGGGAATGAGCATGCGTGTGCGGCTGAAGGCGGACGGACGGATCGTCGAGTTGCGGGACGGGCAAGAGTTTCCTGTCCAGCCCTTTCCAATCCAGCCCGTACCTAACGCAGCGCCGGCCGAGGCCAGCTCGCTCGCCGTGCGCGATTTGCGTCGCCGCGCCTGCCTGACCCAGATGGAGTTCGCGGCTAAACTCGGCGTTCCCGTCGAGACCATCCGCAACTGGGAGCAGGGCAAGCGCGCCCCGCGGGGACCCGCCCGCGCGCTGCTCGCCGTGATCGCGCATGCGCCCGAGACCGTGTTCCAGGCGCTCGCCAAAGCCTGAGCTGAAGGCCTGTCGTCGAGGCTTGTCGTCGAGGCTTGGCGTCAAGGTCTGGCGCGAACCTCCCGTTAGTATTGCGCGCAAGATCCGGCCCGGCGGCCGGTGCCGCCCGTTGGCAGCGTTGCCAGCCGGGTTCATAGTGACGCCTGGATCATGATTTGGGGCGACCGCGACAGAGAGGATTCCTCATGCTGTTCGTCGAGACCAATGGCGCAAGAATACCGGCCATCGGGCTGGGAACCTGGGAGCTGAGCGGGCGCATGTGCGCGCGTGTGGTCGAGCAGGCACTGCGGCTCGGCTATCGCCACATCGATACCGCACAGGTCTACGACAATGAGCGCGAGGTCGGCGACGGCTTGCGCGCCTCCGGCGTGCGCCGCGACGACATCTTCCTGACGACGAAGGTCTGGACCAACCATTTCGCGCCTCACGATCTCGAACGCTCGGTCAAGGAGAGTCTGGTGCGCATGCGGCTTCCCTCCGTCGATCTCTTGCTGTTGCACTGGCCCAATTCGCACGTGCCGCTGGAGGAGACGCTGGGCGCGCTGTCGCATGCCAAGCGCATGGGCCTGACCCGCCACATCGGCGTCTCCAATTTCACTGTCGCGCTGATCGAGCAGGCGGTGGCGTTGTCGCCGGAGCCGCTGGCCTGCAACCAGGTCGAATACCACCCTTATCTCGACCAGGCGAAGGTGAGGGCGGCCTGCGATCGGCACGGGCTCGCGCTGGTCGCCTACAGCCCGATCGCCAGGGGGCGGATCAAGACCGACCAGACGCTCGCCGAGATCGGACGTCTGCATCACAAGACGCCGGCGCAGGTCTGCCTGCGCTGGCTGGTGCAACAGAATGTCGCTGCGATCCCGCGCACCTCGCGCGTCGAACGCCTGTCGGAAAACATCGAGATCTTCGATTTCGAGCTTTCGGATGACGAGATGGCCCAGATCGCTGCGCTGGCCAGTCCCAGGGGCCGCCTGACCGATTTCGGCTTCGCGCCAAAATGGGATTGAGAGGGGGCTGCCGTATGCTAGGACCAGCTTGGCAACCTGAAGTCAGGCGATGGAACTGCGGAAGATCATACGGACGGACATTGCAGCGTCGGCGATCGCCCATCTGACGCTGGTCGCGCTGATCATCGTGATCAGCGAAGTCCATCCGTTTCACGCCAACCCGCCCGAATCGGTTTCCGTCAGCATCGTGACGCCGGAGCAGGTGAAGCAGGAGGAGGCCAAGGCCGAGGAGAAGGCCGAAGAAAAACTCAAGGCGAAGCCGCCGGAGCCGATCCCTGACCTGAAACTACCGAAACTGGATTTCACCGACAAGGACAAGGCGGCAACCGCGCCAAAGCCCGAGGCGAAGCAGCAGGCCGCGGCACAATCCTCGAAGCAGCAAGCCTCAAAGCAGCAGGCCTCGCCTGAACCGCCGCAGCAGAAACAGCCGCAGCCACAGCCTTCACAGACGCCGCAGCAGCAGCGCGAGGCGAATGCGCAGACGCAACCGCAGCCTCAACAGCCACAGCCTCAGCCATCGCAGTCGCCGCCGCCTCAGGCGACTCCGCAGCCACCTCAGCCCCCGGCGCCACAGCTCCTGCCACAAGCGATGCAGCAGCCAGAGGCCGCGCCGCCCCCGGCCTATCAGGCGCCGGAGCCCGACGTCACCGTCAAGTACGGCGTCATGCTGGGCCTGCCGCCGGAATTGCCGACGGAGCTGTCGAAAGACGCCCCCAAGGACGATGGCGGCGATGCCAAGGATTCAATCGCGGCCAAGCTGCCGGCCGAAATCATCGCCGAGCTGCGTCGTCACTTGCGAAGCTGCGCCAAGCTGCCGGCTGGGGTCGCGCCGACCGACACCGTCAACATCAAGCTGCGCACCGTGCTCGCGACCGACGGCACGCTGGCGCGCGAGCCGATCCTGATCGAAGCGCCGCCATCCGCAAAGGGCGTGGCGCTCGTGAAGTCCGCCATGAGCGCGCTTCAGGCCTGCCAGCCCTACAAGATGCTGCCGGCCGACAAATACGGGGAATGGAAGGTGATGGACCTGCCGTTCAGCCCGCGGGATTTCGGCGGATAGCAGGTAGTCAAGTAGCCTGGATGGAGCCAACGGGTCGGCGCGAAGCGCCGCCCGATGACAGGCTCCGCGCAATCCAGGGCCGCTCGCGCTGCGTTTCGCACCTTCCCGGATTACGCTGCACTCCATCCGGGCTACGCGACCGCGCCTGTGTCGCTCCTCTGTCAATCCGCTCACGCAAATATATTCCGCTTTACCGAAATTCGGTTTTGGCGTATGTGTCGCGCATCCCGGCTCATCCTTGAGGGGCGATCTCGTTGTCGTCTTGATTGCGAGCCGGGCTTGCGGTGGACGCGGCAGCGTCGGCATGAGAGGTGCGGGCAGGGCGGGTAGTCCCTGTGAGCCCGCAACCGCCTGCGGACGAGCGGCGCTGTGAAGTTCGTCTCGTCGGTATTTCGATGGTCACGTGCACGAGGCCGTCGAACCCTGCGGCGAAATGGCGAATGCGCGTACGGCAAAACCGTGTGGTCCTGGCCGTCGTTGCTACGGTCAAGCTTTCGCGGAGATGTGTGCGAGCCCAACCGGGCAGACAGCATCATCCAATTCGCGAGGCGAGGGAGGCCAGAAGGAAAGTTCGGCTCCCGGGAGAGCACGGCATAAGCCGTCCAACCATCGCGCAGGGAAGGCCGAGTGATTGGCACCACCTGTATGCTGCTGTGCGGTTTTTCTGCGTGTGCTTTTCGCGCAGCGGACCGCGGGTGCGAGGTCAGCACCCGGCCTTCCCTGCGCCCTCTTGGCTTTGAGGGTGGAGCGACGAAGCAAAGCTCGGGCGAAACGCGCCGCGAGGATGCAAAGCTGTGTCTGGAAAGCGTAGGATGGGTAGAGCACTTGCGGAACCCATCATGCTTCCGCGAAGAAGAAGCGTGATGGGTTTCGCTTCGCTCTACCCATCCTACGAATGCGCATTCCGTCGCGTGCGGGACACGCGCGAGTCAACGACCGCGCTTCATCTCATCACCATCCACCAACTCCGGCGCCATCGCCTCCCACGCGCTCGAGGCGAATTGCCGCCGCCAGGTCACGATCACCACGGCTGCCGTGGTGACGAACAACACCCAGGGGCTGACGAACCAGCCGAGATAGCCGAGTGCGAAGAAGAAGGCGCGCTGGCCGCGGTTGAAATGGCGGCCGGCGGATTCGAACAGGCGCGAGGTACGGATCACATGAGCTTCGGCCTCCGGCGTGTCACGCTGCGAGGCCGCCGGCATGCCGCCGAACAGGATCGCGACATAGTTGAACAGGCGGTACGACCAGGCGAATTTGAAGAAGGCATAGACGCAGATCAGGACAAGGCCGACGCATTTCAGCTCCCACATGGCGGGCGAGGTGCTGAGATCGATCGGCAGCTTGCTCAAGATCGTGATCGCGTCGTTGGTCGCGTGCAGCAGCGCCAGCGCGCCGCCGAGCGCGATGAGGCTAGTGGAGGCGAAGAAGGCGGTGCCGTTCTGCAGCGAGGCCATGATCTGCATGTCGACCATGCGCGCGTCGCGGTCGAGCAGCCGGCGCACCCACACCTCGCGGTAGCGGTTCATGCGCGCCGACAGGCTGTCGCGGCCGTAGGCCGAATGCTCCAGCGTCAGGGCGTAGACCAGCCATTCGATGATGAAGAAGCCGACGGCTGTGATGTCGACCCAATGCCTACTCATGTCAGTCTCCTGGAGAGGATCGCAACGCTTGCCACGCATGGCGAGGTGCAGCAACGATTGATTGGCGGCAGGCGATGGCGTTAAAAGCGGCTCGCTTCAAGGCGTATCGGGAAGGACTGATGACATGGCTGCGCTGAAACTCGCAATCGGCAACAAGAATTACTCGTCATGGTCGATGCGGCCCTGGCTCGCGCTCCGCGCCAACGACATTCCGTTCGTGGAGACTCTTATCCCGCTCTACACCGACAATCCCGCGGACAAGGAGCAGATCATCTCGTTCAGCCGCGCCGGAAAGGTCCCGGTGCTGGTCGACGGCGACATCACGGTGTGGGATTCACTCAGCATCATCGAATATATCGCCGAGCGCTATCCGGAAGTGAAGCTGTGGCCGGACGCCGCCGCCGCCCGCGCCCATGCCCGTTCGGTGTGCGCCGAGATGCATTCCGGCTTCATGGCCCTTCGCAACGAATGCGGCATGAACCTGCACCGCCCGGTGCGCCCCGTGACGCTGTCGGCGGACGCCGAGGCCAATATCGCGCGTGTGCAGGAGATCTGGCGGGAGTGCCGCACCCGTTATGGCGCCAATGGACCGTTCCTGTTTGGGCGCTTCGGCGCGGCCGATGCGATGTATGCCCCGGTCGTGCACCGCTTCCGCACCTACGCGATCGAGGTCACGCCGGAGACCAAGGCCTACATGGACACGATGCTGGCGCTGCCGGCGTTCCAGGAATGGACCCGGGACGGGCTCGCCGAAACGCTCGTCATCGAAAAGTTCGAGAACGTGTAGCCGCGAATGTGATTGAGCGCGGCTTGACGGCACGGCGCGTGACGGCGCTCAATCGCGGGGAGCTGCGGGCAAGGAGAGGGGTTATCATGGGAATCCTGGACTCGCTGGAGAACAACCCGGCGCTGCGGAGCGCGCTCGGCCAGCTCGGGGCAGCCGTGTTGCCGACCGTGCTGAGCGAGGTGCTCGGCAGCAACAATCAGGGTGGCCTCGGCGCGATCGTCGCAAAGCTCCAGCAGGCGGGGTTCGGTGACCAGGTCAAATCCTGGCTCGGCAACGGCCAGAACTTGCCGATCTCAGCCGACCAGCTCCGCACCGTGCTTGGCAGCGATACCGTCCGCCAATTGGCTGCGCGCTACAACATCCCGGTGGACCAGCTGGGCCAGATTCTGGCCCTGGAACTGCCCAAAGCCGTGGATCACGCAAGCCCCGACGGCCATTTGCCCCATAGCGCCTGAGGAACGGGTTCCAGCGGTATCACCGGCTGGCGGCATCACTCTGAAATAACTGCAAAATTTGCACGTTTGCCATGTCGCATACTGCTGGCCAAAAAAGCCCGCCGCATGCTATATAGCGGCCGGGTTTCCGGCCGGCCGACGCAGTGGGACCACGGGCGTGGCAGGCGTTGTTTGAGTGATGGAGAGGGTGTTGAAGCACAAATTCCCTATTGGATCGCGCGTGTTGTTCACGGCCAGCAATGTCGCACGCCCTGCTGCCAGCGGCTCGTATGAGATCATCCGCTTGCTGCCGACGGATGGTGACGACTGCCAGTACCGGATCAAGAGCTCGACCGAGGCTTTTGAACGCGTCGCCAAGGAAAGCCAGCTCGCGCTGTCCTGAAGACCGACGCTACCCGCGCATTGGCGCGTCCCCGGGAATTTGTATTCTGCCGCCGTCAAAAGGCCCGCTTCACCTTCAAAAGGTGGGCCGGGGGCAGCTGCCGACTCTCGGTGCTCGCTTTGACCATTCGCTCTCTGCTCGCGTGAGGGGACGTCGCGCATGAACTGGGCATGGGCCTCGTCGCTCGACCAAATCTGGCGCTCGCCGGCCTTTCCAATGTGGATGATGCTGGCGGCTGCCGGCTTCTTCGGACTGATCCTCCTGGTCACGCTGCAGCGCGCCGAGCGGTCGGTCGCCAACGGCGCGCTGACCGTTGTTACGCTGCTCGCCATCACCATCGCGATGGCTGCTGTTGTGCGCGTCGATGGACCGGCAGGGCAGACCACCCCGACCGAGGCGCGCGCGCAGGCCGCGATGACCGCGAGCCTGCCGGCGTTGTCCTGTCTCGACGATCTCGCCGGCGATGCCGTGGCCATCGGCTGCGAGAAGGCGCTGTTCGGCGCGCCGGACGTGGCCGCTGCGGCCGTCTCCACGACCGCGGCCAGGATCGACCGGCTGATGGCGCTCGGCGATGCCGCGACCGCCGAGAAGAGCCTGACGCCCGACATCAAGGTGCTGCGCAAATCGCTGGAACGTGATCGCTATGGCTTGGTCGCGCAGGTGCTGGTCGTGCGCGACGGTTGCACGCAGTTCGACTGTGCGGCCTTCCGCTCGCTGACCGACCAGCAGCAGGTCGCCGCCAACATGGATTCCCATCTCTACGACACGCTGGTCGCGCGCTACGCCCCGACCTGGAATGCGCCTGCAGCAGCGCAATCGTTGCCCGCCACTGCCGCCCTTGCCGGACTGCCGCCGTCGATGCCGACGGGCAAGCCGACCAGTGCGGAGTTCCCGAGTGCCTCGTCGACGCCGCCGGTCAGCATCATGAATCCGGAGCCGCCGACGCGTCAGGCGGCGCCCACCGCGAACGCGGCGGCTCCGCGCCCCCCGGCAGCGGCCTCGGCACAGGCCGCAGCTCCCGCCGCGAAGAAGCCGCCTGCGCCGAAGGCTGCGCGGGCACCAGCGGCAGCACCGGTTCCGCTCACGCCGCCGGCCGCAGCTCCCCCGGCTGCGGATAACGAGTAGATCGGCATTCCAAATGCGCGGCTGCCCGGCTAATGCTGGGGCATGCCACTACATCTGATCAAGCTCGCCGTCGGCTGCGAATCCGTCAAGGAATTGAAGGAGTGGACGGCCGAACGGATGCAGACCGCCAAGAAGAAGGGTCTGCCGCAACATCACATCCACATCACCCGCATGGTGCCCAAGCGCGACGCCGAGATCCTGTCGGGGGGCTCGCTCTATTGGGTGATCAAGGGCGAGGTCGCCGCGCGCGAAAAGATCATCGGCATCGAGCCGTTCCGCGACAAGGACGGCATCGGACGCTGCCGGATCGTGATGCAGCCGAAGGTGATTCCGGTGTCGCCGCGGCCGATGCGCCCGTTCCAGGGCTGGCGCTATCTTGCCGACGATTCCGTGCCGCCCGATCTCGGCAAGTCCGCCGCCGGCTCGATCGCGGCGATGCCGGAGCCGATGCGGCGCGAGCTGCGCGATCTCGGGCTGCTCTAAACCGCGATATTGTCGATCAGCCGGGTCGTGCCGAGCTTGGCCGCGACCAGGATGCGCAACGGCCCGTCCTTGCGCGAGGCGACAGGCGCCAAAGTCGCTGCATGGCGGACCTCGAAATAGTCGAGCTCAAAGCCGGCCGCGGTGATCATCGCGGCTCCGCGCGCCATTGCGGCTGCGACCGCTTCGCCGGCGCGGATGCGCCCGGCGCTCTCCTTCATGGCGTGGTACAGCGTCGTTGCGGTCTGCCGCTCCCGTGGCGACAAATAGACGTTGCGCGAGGACATCGCGAGCCCGTCGCGCTCGCGCACGGTGCGGGAACCGATCACCTTGACGCCGAGGTCGAGGTCGCGGGCCATCTGCGCCACCACCCGCAACTGCTGAAAATCCTTCTCGCCGAAGATCGCGACATCCGGCCAGCACTGCGTGAACAGCTTGCCGACGACGGTGGCGACGCCGCCGAAGAAATGCGGGCGGAAGCGGTCCTCGAGGCCGGCCAGCGCCGGTCCCTCCGGTACGATGCGGGTGGCAAAGCCCTGCGGATACATGGCGTCGGCGCCGGGATGCCAGACGATATCGACGTCCTCGGCGGCGAGCTTGGCGAGATCGGCCTTCCAGGTGCGCGGATAGGCGCCAAAATCCTCGGTCGGGGCGAACTGGGTCGGATTGACGAAGATCGACACCACGACGCGGCTCGCGCGCCGCTTGGCCAGGCGCACCAGCGACACATGGCCGTCATGGAGCGCTCCCATGGTCGGGACCAGCGCGATCGTGGCCTTTCGCTTGCGAAGATTGTCGACGGCGCGTCGCAAGGTGGGGACCGTGCGGGCGATCAAGGGGCTGCGTGACATCAGAACTCGACGGGGTTGGGAATCGGCGAGCGCGTCCCGGCGCCCGGCAGGCTAACCTTAACAAGCGGCGACCATGGACGCCACGCATCCGGATGCGGCACAGCATCCCGCGCAAAGCCGCGCAAGAGGTCGCGACATTGTGGGCTGGATCACAGACGCGAAGCGGCGCGGCGATTCATGACGAAGGACGGCGCGCCGCGATTTGTATTGCCTGTCACGCATTTCACTTGACCGCAGACGCGGCCAACTCGAAGATATTCGTTAGGGGTGTTGAGGATCGCGATGCTTGTGCAAGCTAGCCAAGGCCAGTCCGGCTCGGCGCATGTGGTCGTGCTCGGCAACGAGAAGGGCGGCTCCGGCAAGTCGACCACCGCCCTGCACATCGCGGTCGCGCTTCTAAAAGCCGGCCAGCGCGTCGCCACCATCGACCTCGACTGCCGTCAGCAGAGCTTTACTCACTACATCAACAACCGTTCCGCCTGGGCGCGCCGCACCAAGCTCGACCTCGAACTGCCGCTGCATCGCTGCATCAAGCTCGGCGAGACCATGCAGGTCGCCGAGAATGAGAATTCGGAGTTCCTTCAGTTCATGGAGGCGGTCTCGGCGGTCGAGAGCAGTTTCGACTTCATCGTCATCGATACGCCCGGCACCGACAGCTATTTGATGCGGCTTGCGCACTCGATGGCCGACACGCTGGTGACCCCGATCAACGACAGCTTCCTCGATTTCGATGTGCTCGGCACCGTCGATCCCGCCAATTACGCGGTGACAGGCGAAAGCCACTATGCCGAGATGGTGCGGGATGTCAGGCGCAAGCGCCGCCAGCTCGACGGCGCGACCACCGACTGGATCGTGGTGCGCAACCGGCTGTCGATGCTCGGCTCCCGCAACAAGCAGCTCGTTGCCGAGGGGTTGAAGGATTTGTCGCTACGGCTCGGCTTCCGCTACGTCGACGGCTTCGCCGAATGCGTCGTCTATCGCGAGTTCTTCCCGCGCGGCCTGACCGCGCTGGACGAGATCGACGAGGCGACGCTGGGCATGCGGCCCAATCTCGGCCATCTCACCGCACGGGAGGAGGTGACGAGCCTGCTCCGCCAGCTCAAGCTTCCGCTCGACGAGCGCGGACGCCGCCGCGCGGCCAACCGCGCTGAGTGGTTCAATCAGGTCGACAAGCCGCTCGAGGTCCACGACATCCTCGGCGCCTAGGCGTCGGTATATAGCTACTTCCAGTCGATCCAGCGGCCGGTTCCCACGGGAACCGAGCCCGCACTCAACCGTTTTCACCCCGCGTTTACTGCAAAATTGAACCCGATCGAGACAGGTTGCGTCGGAAGGTGACGTGCACCCTGACGTAGCCGTATGAGAACCGGGTGCCCAAGAAACGTGTGCGCCGCACAATGAAAGGGCTGATGGTTCACAATATTTAGCCTTCCTGTCACGCGGCTGTGACATATATTAGGGAATAGGCGACTAGGGGCCGAAGAGCTCCGGAAGAACACGATTTTCAACAGGGATTCAGGCCGCAAGAGCCTGAGGCTGAGGACGAAAATGAAGCGTGGAATTGCCGTTCTGGTTTCGGTCAGTGCCCTCTGTGGCGTCGCCTATTTCACGGCGAGCAAGTGGGCAATCAGGCACGAGACCATCACCTTCTACGATGCCTCGCGCGACAACCGTGCGGTGCCCGTCGATATCGCGATCCGTCGTGACAAGGAAATGCAGGCTAATGCCGGCATGATCACGATGCCGGTCGCCGTGATCAACCACGGCAACACCGTCAAGAACACCGAGTACGGCTTCCTCGCCAACATTTTCGCCGCGCGCGGCTACCTCGTCGTCAGCCCGCAGCATGATTTGCCGACCGATCCTCCGATGGTGACCAAGCCCGGTGAGATCTATGTTGGCCGGCTGCCGCAGATCCTGCGCGGCGTCGCCAACATCCATCTCGCCATGCAGGAGATGAAGAAGGTTCAGCCCAACGCCGACTACGAAAAGGTGACGATGGTCGGCCACTCCATGGGCGGCGACATCACGATGTATTTCGCCAAGCAGTATCCGGATGAGGTCAAGAAGGTCGTCACGCTCGACAATCTTCGCGTGCCCTTCGTCACCGCCGGCAAGTTCAAGATCCTGTCGTTCCGCTCCACCGATCCGCAGTTCAAGGCCGATGCGGGCGTGATCCCGACCGACGAGGAATGCGAGAAGGCCGGCATCCAGGTCGTGAAGACCGAATTCCAGCACAACGACATGCGCGACACCGGTCCGGACGCGGCCAAGAACTCGATCCAGGGCATGCTCGACAAGTTCCTGAGCGCGACCGACAGCGAAGTGGCGCCGGTCGATACGCAATCGTCCCCGCCCAAGATTCTCGAGCCCGGGCCGGTCGCTTTGATGGCGCCTGCCAAGAGCTGACGCCTTCCTCGTCGTCGATAGCGATTTTCAAAGCCTCCGCCGGCTGCCGCCTGCGGGAGCTTTGCACATTGACCTGGCTGCATGCGCTGACCACATTAGCCGCTCACGCAAGGGTCAAGGAATGTCCGGCGAGCCCATCAAACCGCGCGGCCGCGATGCCGTCTCGGCACAACCAGATGGCGCTGTGCCGCAGGCGGGGACCTCGACATCTGAGGACATTGCCGCCTTCGTCGCCAACGCGCGCGCGCTGTCACCGCATGCGCCCGGTGCGAAAGGGCGGCTGATCTTCGCGCTGGATGCGACGATGAGCCGGCAGCCGACCTGGGACATGGCCTGCGCGCTTCAGGCCGACATGTTCCGTGAGACCGCCGCGCTCGGCAGTCTCGACATCCGGCTCGTCTACTATCGCGGCTTCAACGAGTGCCGCGCCACGGGATGGATCTCCGACAGCGCCAGGCTTGCGACGCTGATGGGCAAGATCGATTGCCGTGGCGGCGACACCCAGATCGGCAAGGTGCTGAGCGAGTCGCGGCGCGAGGCGGTCGCATCCGGCGTGCGCGCCGTTGTCTTCGTCGGCGACGCCATGGAGGAGAACGTCGACGAGCTCTGCGCCAAGGCAGGCGAGCTCGGCATGCTCAAGGTGCCTGTGTTCGTATTTCAGGAAGGCCATGACTCAGTGGCCGAGCAGGCCTTTCGCGAGATCGCGCGTCTGACAGGTGGTGCCTGGTGCCGGTTCGATCCGGGCGCGGCGGCGCAGTTGCGCGAGCTGTTGCGCGCAGCCGCCGCCTACGCGGCCGGCGGACGCGAGGCGCTGTTGCAATTGGCGAAGACCGCAAGTGGCGCGGCCAGGCTGATCGGCCAGATGAAGTAGCGCTGGCGCGCGGTCGGCGGGGGCGCAAGGACACGATGCTTTTTGGCGGTAGGCCGACTATATTCCGGCCATGACCCTGATTGCCGGCGCTATCGCTGTTATTACCCTTTATCTGCTGCTCCAGATGTTCCGTTCGGCCAATCCGGCCGTGCTGGCACGCGCGATCAGGTTCGGTGGCGGCGTGGTCGCGCTGGCTGTCGCAGCGTTCACGGGCCTGAAGGGCGAACTGGTGGTTGCGATCCCGCTCGGGATATTCGGCGCCGGGCTCCTGGGTTGGACACCGATGGCAAACGCCGGCTTCGGCAATATCGGCGGGCTGTTCGGCGGGGGCGCGACGCGCCCGGCCGGTCAGGCCTCGCGCGTGCGCTCGCAATTCCTGGATATGCGGCTCGATCACGATTCCGGCCAGCTCGGAGGCCGGATCGTCGCCGGGCCTCACGCCGGGCGCGATCTCGATGAGTTCGATCTCGCGGCCCTGCTGGCAATGGTCCCGGCGTTCGACGCCGAGAGCGTGGCCCTACTTGAAAGCTATCTGGACCGCCGGTTTCCCGCTTGGCGTCAGAACGCGCAGGGCGACGCGGCAGGGGGGCAGCGCCGCACGGTGGCGAGCGGCAAAATGACGACGGAGGAGGCCTATCAGATCCTTGGCCTGCAGCCGGGGGCGGGGCGTGACGACATCAGCCGGGCTCACAAGTCCCTGATGAAGAAACTGCATCCCGACCAGGGGGGCTCGACGTATCTCGCTGCCCGTGTAAACGAGGCCAAGGATACTCTGCTTCGCACGCATAACGGCTAACTCCGGCACCACGCTACAAACGCTCGTCCCGTGTGAGCTCTGCTTGCTCTGTTTGCCGTCGCCCGATGCCCGCCATTGTCGGCGTGGTCGATCCCTTGCGTAAAGTTTTAACCGTAAATCCTTGACGAGAGGTTGTCGTGGAACAGCCTCGTCGGCCACCGCGTCCCGAAAATGAAAATGCCCGCGCTAGGCGCGGGCATTTTCATTGGAGCGGTGCGAAAGATTAGTTGCGGACGGTCATGCAGGAGATATCGGCGCGCTTCAGGGTGCGGCAGACGGCTTCGGCCTGGTCGCGGTCGAGCCCGGCGAAGCGGGCGCGGTAGAGCTTGCGATTGTCTTTCGCGACGACCGGCTCGGTGAACGGGTCGGCCTTGCTGAGCAGGCCACGAGCCGAGCTGCGCGCCGCGTCGATGCGCTGCTGGGCTTCGTTCTCGCTCTCGAGCGCGCCGACCTGGACGATCCAGCCGCTGTGGGTGACGACCGGCTTCGTGGTGGCGCTCATGATCGGCTGCAGCGCCGGGTCGGCTGACGCGAGCTTCGCAGCAGCCGGGGCAGGTGCGGCGGCGGTTGCGGCCGGTAAGACGCCGAGGACGCCGTTGCCGGTGCCGAAGCCCGCCGGCTGCCGCGGCAGCTCGGTACGGGCGATCTCGGCCCTCGGAGCTTCCGGTTGGCTGGCGACCTCAGGCTTGTTGATGAGGTCTGCCCGGGCGACGACGGCGCCGGAGGTTTCGGCGACGTCGGAACGGGACGCGATCGTGCTCGTGACCTGCGGTGCGATCTGAGCCGGGGCGGCGGAGGCGACCTTCACGGCGCCGGCCTTGACCTGGACGGTCTTGACCCTGACCGGCTTCATCGGCTCGGACGAGCCGGGGATGATCGAGAGCGGCTGGCTCGAGATCACGCCATTGGTGAGCGGCGCAGGCTCGATCCTGGATTCTGTCGGCCGAACTTCAGGCCTGTTGGCTTCAGATCTGGGCTGAGCCGGCGGCACCGCGGCAGTCGCAGCCGCAAGCGTCGAGAGGCGCGCGGCGAGACGCGACGGGGCTGCTTCGGGAGCAGGGGCAGCCGCAGCCTGGACCTGCGGAGCGGAGCGGGTCGGGGTATCCGACGCATCGGCGACTTCGGCAGCGGCATCGGAACCGTTGCGCTCGGTGACCGCGGCGACGGTGTGGGTGGTCGCGGCCTTATCGAGGTTCTCCGCGAGCAGGTTGCGCATGATGGCGTCGCGCGAGCCGCCGCTGCGGCCGCCCAGCACCACGCCGATCAGGTGGCGGTTGCCGCGGCGCATCGAGGTCACGAGATTGAAGCCGGAGGCGCGAGTATAGCCGGTCTTGATGCCGTCCACGCCCTCGACATTCCCGAGCAGATGATTGTGGTTCCGGATCGACTGTCCGCGCCAGTTGAAGGTCGAGGTCGCGAAATAGCGATAGTAGCGCGGAAAGCGCTCCTGGATGGCGCGGCCGAGCGTGGCCTGGTCGCGCGCGGTCGTGACCTGCTCGTCGTTGGGAAGGCCGTTGGCGTTGCGGTAAACCGTCCTGGACATGCCGAGCGAACGCGCCTTGCGCGTCATCATCTGGGCGAAGTCGTCCTCGTCGCCGCCAATCGCTTCCGCGATCACAACGGCTGCGTCGTTGGCGGAGCGGGTGACGAGACCCTTGATCGCGTCCTCGACGCGGATGGTCTGGCCGGCACGCAGGTTCAGCTTGGTCGGATCCTGATCGGCGGCGTGCTGTGAGACCGGCATCTCGGTGTCGAGCTTCATCTTCCCGGACTCGAGACGCTCGAACAGCAGATAGAGCGTCATGATCTTGGTCAGCGAGGCCGGATGGCGGATCCCGTCGGGGCTCGTTGCCTGAAGCACGGAGCCGGAATTGCCGTCGACGATGATCGATGCGAATTTCGGGCTGGAACTTTCGGACACATCGCGCTGCACGCGGTGTTGCGCATAGTGACGCCGGTGGCGCCGCGCCTCGGCAGCATCTGTGGTGAAGATGACCGCACTGGTAACCGCAAAAAGCCCAAAAACGCCAACCCGCGCCAAGCGCGAGGAAGACAAGTTTTTACGAAGCATGAAACCCCGTCCCCGTTTCTGACTTGATCACCGGCTCGTGAGGCGAAATTGTGCCCATGGGACCCTGGATCATTACCTGCTCAGGCTGTCCTCCGCAGGTGCTGGCCGCGGGTGACGTTGGGCCTGAGCCGCTGTTCTGGCTAAGGTGATGTTCTCCAACGGCTTTTGGCCGCTTGTGAAGTAGAACACGTCCAGGGAATCAAGGTAGGGCGCTGCGGTTTCCAAAAGCTTAAGGAACCATTGCGGGAAACCCGGGAATCGCGGCGAATTTTAATTTGTGCGACGCACAAAATTCTTGACTTTTTTGTGCGTTGCACTAATTGTGAGCAGAGTCAGGGAGCCGGGGCTTCCCGACGAGAGCTAGGGAAAAGGATTCCGAATGTTCAAGGTTGAAGACTTTCAAGGCTACGGGAAAGAGCACTTCGAGCAGTACGTCGCCTCTGCGACCTCGATGCAGCACGGCCTTCAGGCGATCGCCAGCGCCTACGGCGACTACACCAAGAAGTCGTTCGAAGACACCAAGTCCTTCGTCGAGAAGCTTTCCGGCGTGAAGTCGCTGGACAAGGCCGTCGAAGCGCAGACCGAATTCGCCCGTTCCGCCTACGAGTCCTTCGTCGCGGAATCGCAGAAGATCGCAGGCCTTTACGGCGACCTCGCCAAGCAGGCGTTCAAGCCGGTCGAGACCATCGTGTCGAAGTTCACTCCGGCCGCCAGCTAACGTTTCCTGACGTCCTGGAATCAAAAGCCCGGCTGAAGCAGCCGGGCTTTTTTTGTTTGTCGTGGCGTGTCGATCTCAGCGCGCCACGCGCAGCTTGGACAGCGACGTGCCGATGTCCTTGAACACCGAGACGGTCTGATCTGCCTTCGTCACCAGATAGAACTTGTCGGTGCCGCTCGCGCAATATTGCAGTACGCTGGACGTCGGATCGCTCCCGGTGTTCACTTGCACCGTATAGATCGTGATGTTCGCCGCCTTGGCGTTGTCGCACAGTTTCTTCTGCCGCGCGTCGATTTGCCAAGCGTTGCCGTACCAGCGGTTCTGCGTGTTGAGACCGTCGGAGAGCAGCACGATCGCGTCCTTGTAGGTGTAGTTGGCGTCTTTGGCCGGCGCGTTCATGGGATCGCCGGTCGACAGCGTCATCCAGCCCCAGGCGAGGCCAATGCCCTGGTTGGTGTTACCGGTGGGCTTCATGGCGTCGATCCGGCTCTTGAGTGAACTCCAGTCGTAGCTCAGCGGCATGATTGGCTGCAGATAGGATGAACTGCCGGTGTCGCAGTAGGAGTACTGTTCGGCCGGGAACTGCGTTCCCGCGTTGCCGCTCGTGGGCGTCGTGTTCTTGGTGTCGTAGTCCTGGTCGCGATCGACCACGCATCCCGTCCACCTGTTGTGGTTGGCGGACCTGGTGCCGCGGGCCGCGTCCCAATCGGTGAAATCGACCCAGTACTTGTTGTAGTTGCTGGCACCCACGTTGACGTCCTTGGCAAACGGAACGATCGAGATGTAGACGTCGCCATCGGTCTTGGCGAGCGGGCTGAGCTGGTCGACGAGGCTCTTCGCGGCGGTCTGCATCGCCGCCATCTTGCCGTCGTCCGCCATCGACCCCGTGTTGTCGAGCACCAAGGCCACGCGCATGCGCACCAGACCCCAGGCGCTGGTGGAATCGGCGCCGACGTCGAGTGTCGGGAAACCTGCGACCTTCATGAAGGTGGTCGTGTAGGTGCCGGTGCCGGTGACCTGGATGGTGGAGCCCATGCTGGTGCTTGCGGTGTAAGTGGCCGCGATGCTGACCGACGGCAGGGAGCTGGTGGCGGTGAACAGGGCGTTGAAATAAGCCTGCGCCTTGGTGCTGATCTAAGAGGTCGTGATGGTGCCGGACGACAGATCCTTGGAGACCATCAGCGAGGTCGAATCGAGGGCCGCCTGCATTGCGGAACGAGCCTGGGCCGCGCGACTGTAATCGATTGCAGCTCCGACGAAGCCTAGAACCGGGAGCAGCGCGATAGCGAAGATCACGGCGATATTGCCTTGTTCGGCCGCTGCAAACCGGGAGAGGTGTCGACCAACAATACGGCTGACGAGGGGCAGGCTAGACATGACGATTCCCGGAAATCTGTGACTTTGCCCGTTTTCGCGCCACGCCATTGAAGGCAGGGTAAATGGATCCGTAGAAAACCGGAGATAACCCGCGCGAAGCCGCCGCAGCCGCGTTACCGGCCGGGTTCCTGGTCAACATCTTCTAAACGGGCGGGGCGGAAGCTTTTGTCAAATCAGTCCGGATTGATTAACCTTGGTGAGGATCGCCCGGACCGGGAATCGGGACCGCCATGGCCGCATCGGCCGAGCTGTCGCACGCTTGCGGCGAGCCGGGGGCAGGCCCATATTCGGTGAAGCCGATCCGGCTTGGACCGGACCGGCTGGAAGCGGCGACCCAACAAGGCGGTGCGCCTGTGCGAAGCTCCGAAGGCCGGGGCTGCGCGGCGAACCGCCATACGCTTCCGTGGGGAATTTGAACGCCTGAGCCATGCCGCAACTGTCTTCCAGACCAGATCCGTCCGCGGCCGCCGCCGCCCACGCTCCGCTGATGAGCAACGACGAGAACCGTTCGGGCGGTCCCTCCGCGCCAAACACGTCCGTCATCACCAAGGTCAAGCCGAAGACGAAGCGGCCGAACCTGTACCGTGTGCTGATCCTGAACGACGACTACACGCCGATGGAATTCGTCGTTCATGTGCTGGAGAAATTCTTCCAGAAGGACGCCGAGGCCGCAACCAAGATCATGCTGCACGTACATCATCACGGGATCGGGGAGTGTGGCGTGTTCACCTACGAGATCGCCGAGACCAAGGTGACGCAGGTGATGGATTTCGCTCGCAAGCACCAGCATCCGCTGCAATGCGTGATGGAAAAGAAGTAAGACACGGCGCGTTTGAAGCCGGTTCTTGTGCATGTCGCAGTGTGATTGCCGCGTGATGTCTGCGAGCGATGTTCGTTGCAGACGGCAAAACTACGGAATTTCGGACCGGTGCCGATCGTGCCAAACCGGAACGGGTTTTGCATCGAAAAATACCGCAGCTGTGCAGCCGCCTGAGTCGCGGAACCGGTCTTTCGCCGCGATCTTGTATAACTATATGTGACAAAGGTTGTTGTTGCCTGACCGGGCGATGGCGATCATGATGGTGGGGGCCATAGAGGACGCGAATGCCGACTTTTTCCCAAAGCCTTGAACAATCCCTGCATCGTGCACTGGCGATCGCAAACGAGCGTCATCACCAATACGCGACGCTCGAGCATCTTTTGCTCTCCCTGATCGACGACTCCGATGCAGCCGCCGTCATGCGCGCCTGTAGCGTCGACCTCGACAAGCTCCGTACGAGCCTCGTCAATTATCTTGAGACCGAATTCGAGAACCTGGTGACGGACGGCGCCGACGACGCCAAGCCGACCGCAGGTTTCCAGCGCGTGATCCAGCGCGCGGTAATCCACGTGCAGTCGTCCGGTCGCGAAGAGGTGACCGGCGCCAACGTGCTGATCGCGATCTTTGCCGAGCGCGAGAGTCATGCCGCGTATTTCCTGCAAGAGCAGGACATGACGCGCTACGACGCCGTCAACTACATCAGCCACGGCATCGCGAAGCGACCGGGCGTCTCCGAGGCACGCCCCGTGCGCGGCGTCGACGAAGAGACCGAGACCAAGGGCAGCGACGACGCCAAGAAGAAGGGCGAGGCGCTCGAGACCTATTGCGTCAACCTCAACAAGAAGGCGCGCGACGGCAAGATCGATCCGGTGATCGGACGCAATTCCGAGATCAACCGCGCGATCCAGGTGCTGTGCCGCCGGCAGAAGAACAATCCGCTGTTCGTGGGCGAGGCCGGCGTCGGCAAGACCGCGATCGCGGAGGGCCTGGCCAAGCGCATCGTCGACAGTGAAGTGCCGGAGGTGCTGGCGGCTGCGACCGTGTTCTCGCTCGACATGGGCACGCTGCTCGCCGGTACGCGCTATCGCGGCGACTTCGAGGAACGCCTGAAGCAGGTGCTGAAGGAACTCGAGGCGCATCCCAACGCCATCCTGTTCATCGATGAGATCCACACCGTGATCGGTGCGGGCGCGACGTCGGGCGGGGCGATGGATGCCTCGAACCTGCTCAAGCCCGCGCTCGCTTCCGGCACCATCCGCTGCATGGGCTCGACCACTTACAAGGAATACCGCCAGCACTTCGAGAAGGACCGCGCGCTGGTGCGGCGCTTCCAGAAGATCGACGTCAACGAGCCGACGGTCGAGGACGCGATCGCAATCCTCAAGGGACTCAAGCCGTACTTCGAAGACTACCACCGGCTGAAATACACCAATGAGGCGATCGAGGCTGCGGTGCAGCTCTCTTCGCGCTACATCCACGACCGCAAGCTGCCGGACAAGGCAATCGACGTGATCGACGAATCCGGCGCGGCGCAGATGCTGGTCGCCGAGAACAAGCGCAAGAAGACCATCGGCATCAAGGAGATCGAGACCACGATCGCTTCGATGGCGCGGATCCCGCCGAAGAGCGTGTCGAAGGACGATGCCGAGGTGCTCAAGCATCTCGAGCAGACCCTGAAGCGCACCGTGTTCGGTCAGGACAAGGCGATCGAATCGCTCGCCGCTTCGATCAAGCTGGCGCGAGCCGGCCTGCGCGAGCCGGAGAAGCCGATCGGCTGCTATCTGTTCTCGGGTCCGACCGGCGTCGGCAAGACCGAGGTCGCAAAGCAACTCGCGGCGTCGCTCGGCGTCGAGCTGTTGCGCTTCGACATGTCCGAATACATGGAGCGGCACACCGTGTCGCGCCTGATCGGCGCGCCTCCCGGCTATGTCGGCTTCGATCAGGGCGGCCTGCTCACCGACGGCGTCGACCAGCATCCGCATTGCGTGGTGCTGCTCGACGAGATCGAGAAGGCGCATCCCGATCTCTATAACGTGCTGCTCCAGATCATGGATCACGGCCGGCTCACCGACCACAACGGCAAGCAGGTCAACTTCCGCAACGTGATCCTGATCATGACCACGAATGCGGGCGCGTCCGATCTCGCCAAGCAGGCGTTCGGCTTCACGCGTTCGAAGCGGGAAGGCGACGACCACGAGGCGATCAACCGGCAGTTTGCTCCGGAATTCCGCAACCGTCTCGATGCCGTCGTGTCGTTCGGCCATCTCAGCGTCGAGGTGATCGGTACGGTAGTCGAGAAGTTCGTGCTTCAGCTCGAAGCGCAACTCGGCGATCGCGACGTCACCATCGAGCTGTCCGAGCCCGCCAAGACCTGGCTGGTGAAGCATGGTTACGACGAGCAGATGGGCGCACGTCCCATGGCTCGCGTGATCCAGGAGCACATCAAGAAGCCGCTGGCCGACGAGGTGCTGTTCGGCAAGCTCAAGGGTGGCGGCCATGTCCGCGTCGTTCTGATCAAGGACGAGGCCGACGAGAGCAAGGACAAGATCGGCTTCGAGTTCGTCGAGGGTCCGGTCACGCCGAAGCAGGAGAAGCTCCCGGGTGCCCGCAAGCGCCCGCCGGGCAAGTCCAAGCCCGGTGGCCCCGGCGGCTCGAAGGGGCCGACCAAGAGCCCGCTGGTCAAGGTTTGATCTGCACGCGATGAATTGAAAAGGCCGGCTGAGAAGCCGGCCTTTTGTTTGGCGCTGGATGTTGCCTCGTGGCGGGGCCGGGCAGGAACTAGGCTCAGGTAGCCGATCCCGTCGTGCCGACCTTACGTCCCAGCCTCCGGCGCGCGGGGCGGCCGCGGCTTTTTCGGAGCGCGCGGCGCTGCGTGCGGGACAGAGGGCTGCATGGTTACGATAACCGGATTCGGCTTGTGATCGGTTGCCGCCCCGGTCGCTGCATCGACGCCCATGCCGACGACGCCGCCGAGCAAGAGATTGCCCGCAAAGCCGGCGGCTCCGCCGGTCTGTATGTCTCGGCTGAGCGGAACGACCTGCGGTTCATAGCCTTCCTTCTGGAAGGCAATCGAGATGTCGGCGCTGCGTTTGACGACCACTGAGCAGGGCGTGGTGCAGGTGGTTGGAACTTTCATTCCGCTGACAATTGCTTCCACGCCTGACGGTGTTGATGAGATGCTGATATTTTCGGTCGTGCCGCGCGTGACAGACGCGCAGCCGCCCAGCATGACGCTGAGCGCCACAATTCCAAATGATCGCATGAAGTGCCCCTTATTCCCCGACGCCATTGAAGCGCAACCACAGCGGGAGGGCAATACGTCATTGGTTCAGATAGTTAAGCTACGCACCGGTTGTGTATAGGAAGGGTGGTAGCGTGCGCGTGGGCTCGGCTAGTCACCGCGCAGGCGCTGGTCGTCCTGCACACGAACATGCTCGGCGCCGCGCGCGCCCGCGGGCGACAGCCGCAACATGCTCAGCGCCGCGCCGCAGAGCGCGAAGCCGACGCCGGTCAGCAACGCGATCCTGGTTCCCTCGATCGGATAGCGGCCGAGGAACAGCGCGACCAGCGCTGCGCCGGTGGTCTGCCCAAGCAGCCGCGCCGTCCCCAGCATGCCGCTGGCGCCGCCGGCACGCTCGCGCGGGGCGGCTGCGATCATGGTGCGGTTGTTGGGGGTCTGGAACAGGCCGAAGCCGGCGCCGGCCAGCGCCATCCGCCAGATCACATCAAGCGGCGTGGGCGCCGCCGGCAGCAAGGCGAGCGCAGCGAGGCCGCAGGCGAACAGCGTGAGGCCGATGCCGCCGAGCAGGCCTGCCGGGTAATGCTCGACCAGGCGACCGGCGAGGGGTGCTGCGAACGCGACCGCGATCGGCCACGGCGTGATCAGGAGACCCATATGCACCGCCGAATAGCCGAAGCGGCTTTGGAGGTAGAAGGGGATCGCGACGAAGGCCAGCATCTGCCCGCAGAACGAGGCGATCGAGGTTGCAATCGACAGCGCGAACACCGGGATGCGCAACAGGTCGATCGGCAGCAGCGGCGAGGCCATGTGGGTCTCGCGGTAGATCAGCAGTGCGCCGGCGACGAGCGCGATGGCGAACTGCACGAGGCAGGTGATCGCCGCTTCGCCATGACCGACGCTATCGACGGCCGCGATGCCGACGCCGAAAGTGATCGCGGACAGCCCCGCGCTCTGCCAGTCGAAGGAATGGCTCGCAGGCCTGGTGTGCGGCAGGCTGCGCAAGCCCAGCACCAGTGTCACCACGCCGAGCGGGACGTTGATGGCGAAGAGCCAGGGCCAGCTGCCGAACGCCAGGATGCCGGCCGCGAGCGTCGGGCCGACCGCAGCCGAGAAGGCGACGACGAGGGCGTTGAGCCCGATGCCGCGGCCGAGCTGGCTGCGGGGGTAGGTGAAGCGCACCAGCGCCGCGTTGACGCTCATGATGCCGGCCGCGCCGAACCCCTGCACGATGCGTGCAATCGTGAGGAGCGGCAGCGTGTGCGCCAGCGCGCAGAATGCGGAGGCAAGCGTGAACAGCACCAGCCCGACCAGATAGACGCGGCGATAGCCGACGATCTCGCCGAGCGAAGCCAGCGGCAGCAGCGAGATCGTGATCGCGAGCTGGTAGCCGTTGACGATCCAGATCGAGAACGCCGGGCTTGCATCGAGGTCGGCCGCGATCGTCGGCAGCGCGACGTTGGCGATGGCGCTGTCGACCACTGCCATGATGATGCCGAGCGCAATCGTCAGGACCGCCTGGCCACGCTGCGGCTGCGGCAGGCCGTCGGCGTGCTCCATGGGGGCTGGCGACATGATGGCGGCGGGCTTGATTCGAGCCGTGGTTCGTCTCCGGACTAGGAAATTGCGAGATGCATCGCAACCCGGCAGGATACGGGCGGTTCCTGCGCCCGGCGCGGGTCTCCCGGCACCGCGGGCATGGGTCGGAACGGCCTTCGCGGGCTCACCAGCGCGAGGTCGACTTCCCGAACACATAGAGCGCGACGAGCCCAACCGTCACGGCGGTCGAGGCGATCAGGATGATGCGGTCCCAATCGATCCCGCTCCGCTCGGCGCGGTTGAGATTGAGAGCGGTGAACAGGGCCTTCATGGCAAATCGGCGCATCGGGCGGCCTCGCGGGAGCGCACGATGCCACTGTCGGCGCGGGCCGGATTGATGCAGCTCAAGCCGGACTGCGCCGCGCGCGGTCGCTACACCGGCGGCGGGTTGCGGTCGGTGAAGGCCGTGCGCTGGTGCCAGTAAGGATAGGGCAGCGTCACCTTGCTCGCCGTATCGAGCTTGGCGATCTGGTCCTTGGTCAACGACCAGCCGACCGCGCCGAGATTTTCGCGCAGCTGCGTCTCGTTGCGCGCGCCGATAATCAGCGTCGAGACGGTCGGACGCTGTAGCAGCCAGTTCAGCGCGATCTGCGAGACGCTCTTGCCCGTTTCCTTGGCGACCTCGTCGATCGCATCGACGACGCGGTAGACGTGCTCGTCCGGCACGGGTGGGCCGAACTCGGCCGTTTTGGGCAAGCGGCTTACGTCAGGCTTTGGCTGGCCGCGGCGGATCTTTCCGGTGAGGCGTCCCCACCCGAGCGGCGACCAGACCACCGCGCCGAGGCCCTGGTCGAGGCCGAGCGGCATCAGCTCCCATTCGTAGTCGCGCCCGATCAGTGAATAATAGGTCTGGTTGGCGACATAGCGCGGGAAGCCATGCTTGTCGGCAACGCCAAGCGATTTCATCAGGTGCCAGCCCGAAAAGTTCGAGACGCCGACGTAGCGGATCTTGCCGGCGCGCACGAGCACGTCGAGGGTGCTAAGCACCTCCTCAGGAGGGGTGAAGGCGTCGAAGCCGTGGAGCTGGAACAGGTCGATGTAATCGGTGCCGAGCCGGCTCAGCGAAGCATCGATGGCTGTGAGCAGATGCTGCCGCGACGACCCGATGTCGTTAGGGCCGTCACCGAAGCGGAACGTCGCCTTGGTCGAGACCAAAACCTTGTCGCGGCGGCCCTTGATGGCCTCGCCGAGAACGCGCTCGGATTCGCCGAGCGAATAGACGTTCGCGGTATCGAACATCGACACGCCGGCATCGAGACAGATATCCAGAAGGCGCCGCGCTTCGGTCGCGTCAGTCGTGCCCCATGCAGCGAGGCGGCCAACGCCGCCGAAGGTACCGGTCCCAAGACTCAAGGCGGGTACCATCAGGCCCGAGCGGCCCAAGCGTCGGTATTCCATCGATTTGCTCCTCGGCTGGCCGCTGATTGATCCCCGCGGCCTGGTGCCGATGGTAGAGCAAGCACGCGCAGTGTCCTATTGCGTGCTCACATAGCGGCTCTGCTGGGGTCGCACGCGTTACGCCACGATTGTCCCCTTCAAATTCGCAGCCGTGATCTTCGCGCGCAGCCAGGCTTCGAACGCGTCGACATGGCTGCGGCCTTTGGCCTCGGAGGACCGCACCAGATAATAAGACACGGTCTCGACCTCGAATTGGGGCTGATGGAACGGCGCGACTAGGGTGCCCTTTTCCAGCTCGTCGGCGGCGAGAATCTCGCTCTCCAGGACGACGCCGAGACCTTCGACCGCGGCGTCGATGGCCATGGTGGATCGATCGAACCACAATTCGTGGCGTGCCTTGATCGTCGTGCCGACGACCTTTCGCAGATAGTCGGTCCAGGTCAGCGCGTTCGACGAATGAATCAAGGTGGCCCGGGCAAGATCGCCGGGCTCGTG
Source organism: Bradyrhizobium sp. MI1.3 (assembly GCF_055811695.1). Taxonomy (NCBI): domain Bacteria; kingdom Pseudomonadati; phylum Pseudomonadota; class Alphaproteobacteria; order Hyphomicrobiales; family Nitrobacteraceae; genus Bradyrhizobium; species Bradyrhizobium sp. MI1.3. Next base: position 69,397 of record NZ_JBVVPQ010000029.1, read on the forward strand.
AAGTCCGAGTTGCTCGATCAGAAGCGGGCTACAGAGCGGACGCAGACGCTCAGCCAGGAGCGGCTCGATCTGCCGGTCGTTGAGGACGGGCGGGCGTCCATAGGCGATGGCGAGATCGAAGCGAATGGTATCGAGCTCGCGCAAGTCGGCGATAGTTGACAGCCTGATCCCGATCTCCGGATGCTCGCCGATGAAATTCCCGATCCGCGGCTGAAGCCATTTGGCGGCAAAGCTCGGGCCGCTCGCGATGAACAGATGATTGCGCTGCGACTGCGGCGCGACCAGCCGCGTCGCGCCCATGATCATTCCAAATGCGCGCTCGATCTCGGCGGCATAGACGCGACCGGCATTGGTGAGCACCGCGCGGCCGGCGTGCCGCGAAAAAACACGAACGCCGAGGAAATCCTCCAACTTCTGGATGTGGTGGCTGATCGCGGAGGGCGTAACCCCGAGCTCCTCTGCGGCGCGGCTGAAGCTGCCGTGGCGCGAAGCGGCTTCGAATGCCGACAGCGCCTTGAGCGGCGGCATTCTCGACCGCGGTGTTGACCCCGCTTCATCGGCTGCTGAGTTTTTTGAACTGGCGCCCATCATGTCTGCCCGGTACGAATTTATCTGTTGCTCAGGCAATTCTTGTACCGCAAACGCCCTGAAGCAACAGCTTCGTGCCCCAAAAGACCGACCCGACAACGGCGAGTGCATCGCCACACCGCACGGCTGTGCGGCGGATGCCGCTTGCCCGAGGAGAACCCATGACTTCAGCGCTGAAACAGGCCGCCGACGAATTCCTCGTCCGCTATGGTGGAGACGTGTTTCCGAACCTCTTCACCTCGGCGAAGGGGACGATCGTGACCGACAGCGATGGGCGCGACTATCTCGATTTCACCTCGGGCCAGATGTGCGCCACCATCGGCCACAACCATCCAGCCATCGTCGCGGCGGTGGAGAAGGCGGGAAAGAAGGCCTTCCATCTCTTCAGCGGGATGATCCCCGAAGTGGTCGCCGAGCTCGCCCAGGTGCTGGCGAGGGATTGGCTGCCCGGCGATCTCAAACGCTCGATCTTCATCAATACCGGTTCGGAAGCAACCGAAGTCGCGCTCCGGATGGCCAAGATGTACACGGGCGGCTACGAGGTGCTCGTTCTCGGCGGCTCGTGGCACGGCATCACCGGCGGAGCGGCCTCGGTCTCGATGGCGAGCGACCGCAAGGGATATGGCGTGCCGCCGCCCGGCGTGTTCGTCATCCCGGAGCCGAACGCCTACCGGCCCTACATCTCGAAGGGCAGCGATGACGAGTCTGCGCTCGCCAATCTCGAACTCGCCCTGAAAATGTTCGACATGCAGTCGAGCGGGAGGGGTGCTGCGATCATCGCGGAGCCCGTGATCAGCGCCGGCGGCGTGCTGGTGCCGCCGAAGGCGTTCATGGAGGCCCTGCGAAAGGCGGCCGATGAGCGCGGCATGCTGCTGATCTTCGACGAGGCCCAGACTGCTTTCGGGCGTATCGGAAAGAAGACCGGATCCGAATATTTCGGGGTCGTTCCGGACATCATGACTATGTCGAAGACGCTCGGCGGTGGGCTTCCGCTTGCGGCGGTGTCGACCACCGAGGCGATCGAGAGCAAGCTCCACGAGGATCACTTTACCTATTACACCAGCCACGTGTCCGATCCCTTGCTTGCCGAGGTCGGGCTCGCGGTGCTGCGCGTGATCACTGAGGAGAAACTTGTCGCACGCGCCAACGAGATGGGAGCCTACCTGCGAGGCCGGTTCGAAGGGCTCCAGCAGAAATACGAGCAGATCGGCGACATCAGAGGCATGGGCCTTCTGCTTGGCGTCGAGCTGGTCAGCGATCGCAACAGCCGACGCCCAGCCCACCAGCTTGGCGGCCTCACCACGAAGAAGTGCTTCGAGTACGGGCTGAGCATGAACATCCGCCGCCGCCCCGAGCGCGGATCGGTGTGGCGTATCGCGCCGCCGTTGACCGTCTCGACCGAGGAGATCGACCGCGCTGTTGAGATCCTTGATCGGGCTTTGAGAGAAAGTCTCGACGAGCTGTCGCGAAATCCCACTGCTTAGCAACTGGTTGGAGGCTGACATGATCCGCGTACACGCGCCGAAGCTCGCCATTGCCGCCGCATCACTGGCGCTACTCGAGATGGGGGCCGCGCAAGCGGCGAGTCAGACTTTGGAAAAGATCAGGGAGGTCGGCAAGATCAGCTTCGGCTACCGCGAGGCGTCGATTCCGTTCGCCTATCTCGGAGCAGATCAGAAACCGACCGGGCTCTCGCTCGACCTCTGTGCCGCAGTGGCCGACAAGGTCAAGGTCATGTTGCAGCGGCTTGAGCTGGAGGTCGAATACGTTCCGGTGAATGCGTCCAATCGCATCCCGCTGCTCCAGAACAGTACCATCGACGTCGAGTGCGGCAGCACGACCAATACGGCCGAACGGCAAAAGCAGGTGGCGTTCTCCGTTGCGACCTATGTGGCATCGCCGCGCTGGCTGGTGTCGGCCTCGTCGCAGCTGATGGAGCCGAAAGGACTTGACGGGCAGACGGTCGTCATCACGCAGGGCTCGCTGAATTTCGGGGTCGCCAAGAAGCTCCTCGATGACCAGAAGCTGAATGTGACGATCGTGCAGGCCAAGGACCACGCCGAGTCGCTCCTCATGCTGGGAACGGGTCGCGCCACGGCGTGGTTCGAGGACGATATCCTGGTTGCCGGTCTCGTCGCGAACGCCTCGGATCCCAGGGCTTTCCGGATGTTGGCGGCCACCTATGCGCCTTCTTACTATGGGCTAGTGACCCGCAGGGAAGATCCCGAGTTCAAGGCCGTCGTCGATGCCGCGATCAAGGAGAAGATGGCGTCCGGTGAATTCGGGAGGCTCTACGCGAAGTGGTTCGAGTCGCCGATTCCGCCGAAAGGGGAGAACCTCCAGCTTCCCATGAGCGAAGCGATGAAGGCCCGCGTCGCATCTCCCAGCGATGCGCTTGTGCCGTAGGCGACGCTCTCGGCAGACCTTGCGTCAATGCCGCGACTGGCTCTGCCGGTAGTCGCGCGGTGACATCCCGAAATGCTCGCGGAAGACGCGGCCGAAGTGCGAGAGGTCGTTGAAGCCCCAGGCGAAGGCGATCTCGCTGATGTGGCGGTGAGCGAGCACGGGGGAGACGAGATCGCGTCTGCATTGAGCGAGGCGCTCACCGAGGACGTAGCGCTGGAACGAGGTTTCCTCGTCGGCGAGGAGATCGTTGACATAGCGGGACGAAATGCCGAGCGCCGCTGCGGTCTCGGACAGCGAGAGGTCGGGATCGGCAAGATGAGCCCGGATATGCGCCTTCAATCGGTAGAGCAGGGCGGAGCGATGGGTCGAGGACGGCAGCGGCGTCTTGCCTAGCCGCTCGCCCAGCGCCATCGCCAGGACATCGACGGCCTGTTCCGACAGCGCGGCGGCGTGGTGCGGATCGATCTGATCCGCGCTCTGGCAAAGCCGGTAGACGAAATCGTAGGCGATCCTCTGCAGTGCCGAGTCTGGTCCGAAAGCGCTGGCGGTTAGGGTTTGGGTCGCGCCGAGCCGGCGCTGCAGCATCTCGCGCGGCACCTTGAAGATGGTCTGCGTGAAGATGCCGTCGAATTTCAGCTCGTAGGGCCGGGTGGTGTCATAGAGCGCAAACTCTCCCGGGTGCACCACGGCCTCGCGGCCGTCCTGCACCACGCCGCCGGTGCCGCGATTGCCGAGCGCGATCAGGATGAAATCCTGATCCGAGCGCGCGATGCGCGAGGGCGTGCGCAACACGTGCTGACGGTCGGAACAGACCTCGGAGCATTCCGCCTTGCCCAGTGGCGCCCGGGTGACCGAGCCGCGAAAGGCGCTGCCAAGATCGGACTTGCAGTCGAGCCCGACAAAGACGTCGCAGACAATATCCTGCCAGAGCGCAAGGCGGCGGTGGCCTGGGCTGTCGTCTGTGGTGAACTGGATCGGCATCTGCAAAGCCTCCCTTTCACATCCCGCAATATCGCGTGTCGGCGCAGGTCCCGCCTGAAAGGCAAATCCCGTACCGGGTCGGCGAATCCCGTCCGGTCGAGTTTTTGTTCCGCCGCGGTCGAGCGCCCGCCGTCCCGGCTTGGTCAAATAGACTGCATCGGACCTGGCTTCCGATCAACCGGCAAGGGAGGTGGGAATGGGCATCGAACATCCGAAATACAAGGTCGCGGTGGTGCAGGCGGCGCCTGCCTGGCTCGATCTCGACGCCTCGATCGACAAGTCGATCGCCCTGATCAGGGACGCCGCCGAGAAGGGCGCAAAGCTGATCGCCTTTCCGGAAGCCTTCATCCCCGGCTACCCCTGGCACATCTGGATGGATTCCCCGGCCTGGGCGATCGGCCGCGGCTTCGTGCAGCGCTATTTCGACAATTCGTTGTCTTATGACAGTCCGCAGGCCGAGCGGCTGCGCGACGCCGTGCACAAGGCCAAGCTCACTGCCGTGCTCGGCCTGTCCGAGCGCGACGGCGGCAGTCTTTATCTGGCGCAATGGCTGATCGGGCCGGATGGCGAGACCATCGCAAAGCGCCGCAAGCTGCGGCCGACCCATGCCGAGCGCACGGTCTATGGCGAGGGCGACGGCAGCGATCTCGCCGTGCATGCGCGGCCCGACATCGGCCGCATCGGCGCACTGTGCTGCTGGGAGCATCTCCAGCCGCTGTCGAAATACGCGATGTATGCCCAGAACGAGCAGGTCCATGTCGCGGCCTGGCCGAGCTTTTCGCTCTACGATCCGTTCGCGCCGGCGCTCGGCGCCGAGGTGAATAACGCCGCCTCGCGCGTCTATGCCGTGGAGGGCTCCTGCTTCGTGCTTGCCCCTTGCGCAACGGTCTCGCAAGCGATGATCGACGAGCTGTGTGATCGACCGGACAAGCATGCGCTGTTGCATGCCGGCGGTGGCTTCGCTGCGATCTATGGTCCCGACGGCAGCCAGATCGGCGATAAGCTCGCGCCGGACCAGGAGGGCCTCTTGATCGCCGAGATCGATCTTGGCGCCATCGGTGTCGCCAAGAACGCCGCTGATCCAGCCGGGCATTATTCGCGCCCCGACGTGACGCGGCTCCTGCTCAACAAGAAGCGCTACCAGCGCGTCGAGCAGTTTGCGCTGCCGGTCGACACCGTCGAGCCCACGGACATCGCCGCGGCGGCGAGCTGATCGCCGGAATCGAGGGAGGCACGCTCATGGAATCCGCAATTCCTCTGCATCTCGAGACCCCGCGCACGCGCCACAAGCGCGTGCCGGACGATTACCAGCCGCCATACCCGTCCTTCGTGGCGCGCTATAAGCCTGCGGTGAACCGGGTCGTGATGGCCTATTTCGGCCTTCAATATCGCGGCACGGCGCCGGCGGCTGCGACCGACGCGCTCGCCGACATCGCGGAACGGTTTGCCGCGGAAGGCAGGCCCTCGCATTGGGACCGCGCGCAATACGTTGATCAGGCCGGTTACGAGAACGTCGTCTCGGTGGCCTATTGGGACGACATTGCGCGGTTCGACAAATGGTTTGCACCGGCGCGCGAGGCCTGGACCGGAACGCAGCGCGAGGGCATCGGCACTTTCATCGAGGTGCTGCGCCCCACGGTGGCGCGGCACGAGACGCTGTTTTCCTCGCTCGGCCGGCCGGAGGGCGTCGCCGCTATCGCCGGCGGCATGAGCGGCGAGGTGCAGGAGCACGCCTATTGGGGCGGCATGCGTGATCGCATCCCGCTGTCGCAGACTGATCCAATGTCGCCGGGCGGCAATCCCGAATTGATCCGCGACGGCGCGCGGCTGCGCGTGCAGGCGCACGACAATCTCTGCCTGATCCGATCAGGCCAGGATTGGAGCGATACCGAGACCTCGGAGCGAGCGCTCTATCTCGACGACGTCGAACCGGTGTTGCGCGAGGGCATGGATTTCCTGCGCGATGAGGGCCTCGGCATCGGCTGCTACGCCAACCGTTACATGGGCGTGCTGGCAGCCGACGGGAGCGCGAGTGAAAAGTCCTATGGTCAAAGCTGGTGGAAGAGCCTGGCGGCGCTGGAGCGGTGGGCGGAATCGCATCCGACCCACGTCAGGATATTCGGCGCCGCGATGAAGTACCTGTCGACGCTCGGCCCTTCAGCAAAACTGCGGCTCTATCACGAGGTCACTATGGCGGCTGCAGACGAGCAGTTCTTCGAGTATCTGAACTGTCACACCAGGACCGGCATGCTGGCGGCGGTAGAGACCGTCAGCGCTTGATGGACCTAGACCACGCAGTGACCGAGCAGCTCCGAATGCGCGGCGCAGATGTGATGCGCGCCGGCGTCCCGCAGCTCGGCCTCGCTGCCGTAGCCATAGAGCACGCCGATCGCGGTCATGCCGTTGGTGCGGGCGCCGACCACGTCATGGCTGCGGTCGCCGATCATGATCGCGCTGGCGGGATCGACCCTGGCTTCGTCGAGCGCGTAGCGCAGCAGGTCGCGCTTGTCGACGCGCGTGCCGTCGAGCTCGGAACCGAACACGCGCTCGAAATACGGTTTCAGGCCAAAATGCTCGACGATACGGGTGGCGTAGACCGCGGGCTTGCTGGTCGCCACGAACATGCGCGGTGTTGTCGCGGCAAGCGTTGTCAGCGTGTCCACGATGCCGGCATAGGCTTCGTTCTCGAACAGGCCGACATCGCTGAAGCGCTCGCGATAGAGCAGCAGCGCCCGGTCGGCGAGTTCCGCGCTGCCCGTGAGCTTTTGCAGGCTGGCATGCAGCGGCGGGCCGATGCACCAGGTCAGCTCGTCCGCGCTCGGCACCGCGACGTTGAGCCGCTCCAGGGCGTACTGGATCGAGCGCGTGATCCCGGGCTTCGGGTCGGTCAGCGTGCCGTCGAGATCGAAATAGATTGTAACCATGTCGCCACGCCTGTGTTGATACCGCCGCCTATTGCTTGACCTAAACGAGGCCACGGACCAAGGCAAACGCGCAACCATTGTCAGGCCGAAAATCGCCTTCTTGATACCGCGTATCCCTTAAAGCTCGCTATTCGCGGGAGGGAAGCGTAGAGTCGCGCCATCACCGCCTTCCATTGGCATCGACCGGTGACTGAGGGTCACCAGCGCTCCCGCCGACTAAGCAGGAGCGTGTATGACTCGATTTCGTCTGGTCGACTGGATCCGCCGGAGAGCGCTTCTCGTCGCATTGATGCTTGCCATATTGATACTTGGCACACTGTCGCAAGGCGCTGTCGCGGCAGGGCCGGACTGCCGGGCGATCGAAAGCACGAGCGGACGTCTCGCCTGCTACGATGCTGCGTTTCCTCCAAAGGAAAGAAAGCCCGCTGCTGCGGAGAACGATGGGTCCCGTGCTGCCTACAAGGACCCGTTCGTTGCGGAAGAGGCCAGAACCGCAGCGAAGCTGAAGAACATCTGCCGCGGCTGTTGAGGGTTGCTCGTTCGCCGCGTCTTGTTAATGGCGAATCCGGACGAGAGATCGGGACGATTTTTTTCAGGAGAGGCCGGATGAGCGAGCGACTTGAAACTCTGAAGAAGGCCCGTGATCGCATGATCGAGGACAGGGATGCGCATGCGAAAGTGCTGGCCGCTCCGTTTGTGCGCGACACGGCCGAGCGAGCGCGCAACAAGTTCATCGAGATCCAGGCGCTGATCGATGCCCTCGACCGCGCCATCCGGGGCGAAATCCCGGGTCCGGTCAAGAACTAGGGCGGTAGGCAGCGACACCGGCAGGACGTTGATTGCAGATTCCGCTACCGCTCCCTCATTGCTGTCTCGCCCATTCGACGATTGCGGTCGCCTCCGCGCCTGCCCGGGTTCCCCAGGCGGCGATCGCGTCCTTTGCTGCCTTCCGCAGCTCCGTGACAAGGAACGCGGGCGCCGGCTCGGCGATATGGACGCCATTGTCGCGCATGCGCGCATAGTTCTCGATGGTGCGGTGGGTCAGTAGCGCGAGCTGGCTCTGTTCTGTCTCGGCCGCCGCGGCCAGCACCTCGCGCTGCATCGGTTCGGACAGTTCGGCAAAGGCGTCGCTGCGGACGAAGGCGATCGAGATCGGCATCGCGTAGTTGATGGCCGTGAAATGCGGCAGAAAGTCCCACAATTTGCGCCCCGCACCGCCGTCGCCGGAGGTGAGGAAGGCATTCAGCCGGTGTTCCCTCAGTCCGGCGAGCGCCGCGTCCATCGGCAGGAATTGCGCGTTCGCGCCGGCCGCGCGCATGACCTCGGTGGAATTGGCATCATAGGTTCGCAAGTTCAGTTTCGGCAGGTCGTCGGCACCTTCGAGCGACCGTTCCGACCACAGGCCCGTGGCCGGCCAGATCGTCACATAGAGCAGCTTGAGGCCGCGCGCAGCGAGTGCTTTTTCGTAGAGCGGGCGCGCCCGCAGATTGGTGGCGCGGGCGATGTCGACCGATTGCACGAGAAAGGGCAGGGTGGACAATCCGAACACAGGGTCGAGGCCCGAGAGCGCGCCCGCGAAGGCATCGCCGCCCGCGATCCGGCCGTCCAGCGCCGCGCGCGGCATCTCGCCCGAGTTGATCTTGAGTTGGTTATCGAAGGCGTTCGTCACGGTCACGAAACCGTGGGTACGGTCGGAGACGCGGCTTGCGAAGGTCGCGAGTCCAATCCCGGAGATGTTATTCTCAGGGTATTCCGTGGTCATCCGCCAATTGACTTGAGAGGTGACTTGGGACGTCACCTGCGCGGCGGCTGGCGCGACGCCCAGGATGAATGCGGCGAGGACAAGGATCGCGCGGATCCGTTTGGCGGGGTAACGCATTGGGAGAAGCAGGTCAGGCAGCATATATTGGCAACTCGTCGAACCATGGCACGATGCCACAAGATGGCAGATCACACTGTCGCATGCCGCGCCGAGGCGCGCCACCGTCATGCCTGCACGCGATGGGTGCAGATTGCGATGTGCATCATCCCCGCGCTGCTTGTCTCGGCGACACAGGTTGTTGCGTGGGACAGTTCGCCCGCCAAAACCGACGTCGCCGTCCCCAGCGTCGAAGAACTCGCTGTGCAGCCGGCGAAGCCCGCGGATGCGCGCGAGAGCGATACGCGGGAATCGATCTGCCTGATCGTCGAGGCCGCGGCGCGCGATGCCAATCTGCCGCTGGAGTTCTTCGCCCGCGTGATCTGGCAGGAGAGCCGCTTCCAGGCCGATGCGGTGGGGCCCATGACGCGCAGCGGCGAACACGCGCAGGGGATCGCGCAGTTCATGCCGGGCACCGCGAGCGAGCGCGGGCTGCTCAATCCCTTCAATCCGGTGCAGGCGCTGCCGAAGTCGGCGGAATTCCTGAACGAGCTGCGCAACCAGTTCGGCAATCTCGGCCTGGCGGCGGCCGCCTACAATGCCGGGCCGCGCCGGGTGCAGGAATGGCTCGCCGGCACCGGCAGCATGCCGGAGCAGACCCGCAATTACGTTCTTGCCATCACTGGCACCAGCATCGATGCCTGGGCCAAGGTAGGCGCAACGGGCAAGGGTCCGCCGAGCGCGCCACCGACGAGCTGCCGCGATCTGATGGCGCTTTTGAAGCGCGCGCCAAATGCTTTCGTCGCCGAGCTCGAACAGCATGTGGAGCTGGCGGCCGCAAAAATCTGGGGCGTGCAGCTCGCCGCGGGCTTTGACCGCAACCGGGCACTGGCTATGTATTCCCGCGCGGTCACGCGGCTGGGCGCCGTGATCGGCGAACGTGATCCGAGCCTGCTGAGCTCAGTGATGCGCAGCCGAGGCACGCGCGCCTTCTACCAGGTGCGCATCGGCGCCGATACGCGGAGCGAGGCGGATGAACTCTGCGGTCGCATCCGCAAGGCGGGCGGGGCATGCTTCGTGCTGAAGAACCGCGTGTGAGCGGGTAGGGGACGCGCCCCGAATGGCAACCACGCGTGCATGCCAGCCCCGCCGCGCGCTTTCTTGACGCCCGCCGCCGTATTGCCCGTTATGCAGGCACGATTCCTCACCCGGCCAAGACTCCCGTGGCGCTTCCTCCGCTCGATTCACCTCAATGGCAAAGTCCCTGGCGCGCCTTTGCGTGGGGACTGCGCTCGATCACGCAGACGATCCTCACCCTCGTCCTGTTCGCGACCTATCTCGGCATTGGCGCGCTCGCCCACGACACCCATTTCAGCCTGCTCTGGGCGCTCTGCTCGACGCTGTTCGTCTGGGCAGGTCCGGCGCAGATCATCCTGATCACCACGCTCGGCTCCGGCGCGACGGTCATCCAGTCGGCGATCGCGGTCACCGTCAGCGCCATTCGCCTGTTTCCGATGGTGGTCTCGGTGCTGCCGCTGATGCGCACGCCGACGACGAAACGGCGCGAGCTGTTTTTCGCGGCGCATCTCACTGCAGTGACACTGTGGGTCGAATGCCATCGCTTCCTGCCGCAGGTGCCGCGTGAACGCCGGATCGCCTTCGTCAACGGACTTGGCTTCGGTCTTGTCTCGGTGTGTCTCACCGCCAACACGGTCGGCTATTTCCTTGCTGCGAATCTGACCCAGACGCTTGGGGCGGCGATCCTTTTGCTGACGCCGCTGTCCTTCCTGTTCTCGACCGCACGCAACAGCCGCGAGGTCGCCGATGTCGTCGCACTTGCGCTAGGGGTTCTGCTGTATCCGCTGGCCGCGAAAATAAACTCCGGACTCGACATCCTCGTCAGCGGCCTCGTGGCCGGCACCATCGCCTATGGCGTGCATTGGTGGCGGGAGGTGCGTGCATGAGTTTTGCGCAGCTCATTGGCGACTGGCACGCGCTGGCGGTGCTGTTCGTCGCCGGCGTTGTTCCCAACCAGATATGGCGCATGCTGGGCCTGTGGTTCGGCGGCGGCATCGACGAAGGCTCCGAGCTTCTGGTCTGGGTACGGGCGGTCGCCACCGCGATCCTGGCCGGCGTCATCGCCCAGATCGTGGTCGAGCCGCCTGGGGCGCTTGCGAGCGTGCCCGATGCCTTACGCTACGGTGCGGTCGGCGCCGGCCTCGTCGTCTTCCTGCTGACCCGCCGCTCGATCTTCGCGGGCGTGGTCGCGGGCGAAGTCTTCATGCTGGCCGGCAAGTGGTGGTTGGGCTAAAACTGCCGGCGAACAGCAGGGATTTGGAAATATGGTTCGCGAAAACGAGCTCCGCGAGGGTGAAGTCTCCATCGAGCTGCCGCCGACGCAGGATGCCGGCCTCGTCTTTATCGGCCGCATCCGCACGCCCTGGAGCTCGCGGCTGGAGACCCCGCGGCAGGGCCGGCATGACGGCCCGATATGCCGGCTCGAGGTCTTCGAGCCATTCGTGCCGGCGATCAAAGGTGTCGATTTCTACAGCAATCTCGAAGTGCTCTACTGGCTCGACAAGTCGCGCCGCGACATCGTCCTGCAAAGCCCGAAGAACAACGAAAAGACCCGCGGCACGTTTTCGCTGCGCTCGCCGGTGCGCCCCAATCCGATCGGGACGTCGATCGTGAAGCTGGTCGGCATCGAGGGCAACGCGATTCTGGTGCGCGGGCTCGATTGCCTCGACAACACGCCGCTGATCGACATCAAACCGGATCGCTGCGAGTTCACGCCACTGGCCGCGCCGCAGCCGGGGGATTTCCAGACGGAGTAAGAGGCGGTCATCGTAGCCCGCATGGAGCGAAGCGGAATGCGGGGACTGTCCCGGGGTTGGGGGGGGGGGGGGCCCGGGGGGGGGGGGGGGGCGGCCAACCCCCGGAAAACCCC